>NZ_JBRAZR010000002.1:0-65489 GCF_056780155.1 Sinomonas sp. T428B
ATGGAACACCTGATCGATCGTGCAGCACTCGACCGCACCATCGCGTTCATCAACGGCAAGGGCGGAGTGCTCAAGACCACTCTGACGTCCAATGTCGGCGGCCTCTTGGCCGCCAGCGGGTACCGGGTCCTCGCCGTGGACATGGACCCCCAGGGGAACCTCGGCATCGACCTCGGCTACGCGCGCACCGAGCTTGATGACCAGGGGAGGGCACTCGCAGCCGCCCTGATGTTCGGCTCTCCCATAGAGCCCATGCCCACCTCGAGAGAGAACCTGTTCGTAGTCCCGGGCGGCGCCCACCTGGACAAGGCCGCTGCCGGGCTCTTCGCCCAAGGTCAGAAGGATTCGGGCGGCGCCAAGCTGGCCCTCGCCAAGGGCCTGTCAGCCGTGGCGGCCCAATTCGAGATCATCCTCATCGACTGCCCTCCCGGAAACGAATCGCTCCAGATCGCGGCGCTCGGTGCGGCCGCATGGGCGCTCGTGCCCACCCACACCGACAAGGCCAGCCGGGAGGGCCTCGTGAGCGTTGCAGAGCGCTTGGACACCGTGACCGACGTCAATCCCGAACTGGACCTCCTCGGTGTCGTCCTCACTGCGACGACTACAGGAGCCACGGCAGTCCGCCGCGATGCCCGGGACAAGATCGCCGAGGCCTTCGGCACCGGCGAGGTCCTCTTCGAGTCGACCGTGCGCTTTGCTGAGGCCACGGCGACCGCCATGCGCGAACGCGGGATGCTCGCCCATGAGCTCGAGAAGAGCGTCAAGGACGGCCCCAAATGGTACGAAGTCGTCCGCGGAGCAGCATCCGCCATAGCAGGACCCCGCTCGGCCGGGGGAGTGGCAGAGGACCTCCACCGAATCGCCCAGGAACTCGTCGGCCGCCTGGCCGACGCGGAGACCAGGAAGGCAAGCGCATGAGCGAAACCCGACCGGCCCTCAGCCTCCCGCCCAGGGATCCCAGCAAGGTCAGGAACCTCCTGCGCAGCAACCGCCCAACAGCCGTTCCCGACCAGTCCTCTGTAACGCCCGATCCCGCGACTGTGCCCCAGGCCGAGCCACCTGCCCCGGAGAAGCCCGCGCCTAAGAGCCGTCGCGTCCAGGTCACCTTCTACATGGATTCCGAGGAACGAGACCGTGCTCGCGCGGCCTTCCGGGCGACCTCAAACGCAGAAGGAGACGACTCCTGGTCGGACTTCATCGAGCTGGCCGTGCTCAACGAAGTAGCCCGTCGTGAACAGCTCCACAACGAGGGGCGGCGGTACGAAGGCAGCTCTCGCCGGCTAAGGCCCGGGCGCAAGATCTCCGATTGAGAGTAATGACCTCAATGACAGTAAAGCTCCTATAGAAAGTCCCTCTCAGGGCAAGGGTCCCA
Organism: Sinomonas sp. T428B; assembly: GCF_056780155.1. Taxonomy (NCBI): domain Bacteria; kingdom Bacillati; phylum Actinomycetota; class Actinomycetes; order Micrococcales; family Micrococcaceae; genus Sinomonas; species Sinomonas sp. T428B. Next base: position 1,373 of record NZ_JBRAZR010000002.1, read on the forward strand.
GCCGCCGGGTAATGGCTGGGACCTTGAGCATCCGCGGGTCTACTAACTGGGGCCGAGGGGTTGGTGCTCGCAGCGTCGACCCCGGCACCTCCACGGCGAGCTGAGGCGCACAGTCCCAGGGAAGATCTACTGGGAGCTGCGACGCCGCTTGCGATCCGACCAGCCGAAGCCGAGGGCATTCGTGATGGCTGATTCATCCTCTGGCGTGAGCTTGCCTGCTTCCTTTGCGCGCCGGCGGCGGTAGAGCCACATGCCCAGCGTGCGCTCCGGCTGGGGCACGGTTGGACCCGTCCGGGGCAACCGACCATGCTCGTTGCGGAAGGCGACGAGCATGGGGAGATAGCGGCTGACGTTCACCGAGGCAGGCCCGGGCGGCGGCTCATCCGCCAGCATGGAGGATCCTGGCCCGGTCCCCGGCGGGGGGACGCCGTTCGCGTCCCGCAGCTGAGCTATCAAGGACCGCAGCTCGGCAGCGGAGAGGCCAGAAGGCGCTGGCCCCCGGCGCGAGGCCAAGCGAGCAGGGGCCGAGCGGTTGGAGTCACCCGGCTCGTCGCTGCCAGCGGACGCCGGCACTGCGCTGGAGCGCGGGCGGACCCCGCTGAGGTAGACAAGCTGCTGGCCGAGAGCACGGACCTCTTCGGTGGAAAGATCGCGGCTTGTCATCGCTTCGGAGCATAACCCGTCCAGCCCAGGGACCCGTGGGACTCCAATCAGTTCATTGGCTCCTCTAGAGCCGAGGACAGCCCGATGCCGGTATGGGCGACTGGGGCCGCCGGACTCTCTAGAGCCGGCTGCTTCCCTTCCACTCCTCGGCCGCAATTCGCCTGATGCTCGACGAGCGAGCCCATCCCACGTGGTACTTGCCGGAGGCGTCCAGCCACTCGATCAGGCCGTAGCTCGGGGTCCAGGCGACAGCCTTGCCGTACAGCTCGCCCACGGCGACCAGCGGCCGGCCGTACTTCGGGAAGTCCTTGATCGGCGCCTGGTCGTCGATGGGCCGGCTCTCCTCAGCATGCATGCGCGCCATCATGCGGTCGAAGTCGTCGGGGGAGCCATGCTTGATCACGACATAAGTTTAGAATATATGTTCGAGCGATGGGGCTTCTCTGACCTCCTCGACCACGCTCGAGAAGGGCACTGAGTCAGCCGCTCATGGCGTCCGCCGCTCGGGCGAGCCGCTTCAGGAGGTAGGACTCGGATATGCGTTCCTGCTCAAGCCGAAGATGCTGCCCATCCGACGTAGTAAGCGCTGCAAGCGTCGCCAGTTCTTCGGTGGTCAGATTGGTCTCGGGGGCGTCCGCGCGGGTTTCATCGATGACGGCGAGCGAGAGATGCTGCTCGAGCGTCTCGGTGTCCATGAGCGCAGAGACGATAGAAGGCAGCCGCCCGCGAGCTCTTGACAGCAGCGTCATGCCGGCTCGGTCGATGTCTCCCCAGTACAGGTGGCGTGCACCGCTGAGCCAAGCGATTTCATCGAGGATGTTCAGGTGGTTGCCTAGCGAGTGGATGACGACTGTGCGGGGCCTGTCAGGGATGAGATAGGCGGATTCCTTGTTCTCGACGACCACCACAAGGTCTGGCTGGAGGGGTAACGCAGCGATTTCTGGCAGAGGTGCTCGCAGGTGCCGGAGCCCGCCGATCCGTGCCCGGTCACCATGGTCAGCGAGTATCAGGTCAACGTGTACAGGCAGCGCCCTCAATCCGAGGACGTCGAGATCGCTCTGTTCGAGTTCACCGTCTTCCAGGCCAGTGCTGTCTTCCGCCGCCTGGTCAGTGACGTCGAGACAGGCAAGGACGAGCCGACGGTGTCGAGCCAGCCACTTGGTGTGCATGCCGGTGACGGGCACCTGCCTGACTGTGTGCCCTGAGCGGGGGTTCTCTCTGAACCAGGTAATGGCTTGGAGGAGGATCTCGAAGTCGGCGTCGTCCAAGGCGATGATCTGGTTCAGCCAGGGGCGGAGGCGCTCCTCGGGCACGGTCCCGGGCTGCGCTTGGATCCGGGCCCAACGCTCAATCGCCCCCCGCCAATGGTCGCCCAGTTCCTGGTCGAGCTTCACGAGGTCGTCGACTGTGGCCAGGTCGAGGTGGGTGAAGACCTCTTGGTCTCCAACGATGGTTCTTCGGCTTGCGCGTCGAAGCCGCGCAGTCGGGTTCGCACCTGCCCATGAACGCCAGTCCCTGGCCCATTCGCTGACGGCATCCGAATCCCGGGCTATCAGCTGAGCGGAGGGCGGAGCCAGGGGAAAGGCGAGCTCTGCCGACGTGCCGTGCAGCAGCCAGTCGCGCCAGCTCTTGCGGTATCGGGTACGTGCCAACTCGAGCACCTGTTCAGGAGTGCGCATCAGCTGGGATCCTCCTCGAGATGCAGTGCCTCTGCCATCGTCATCGGGTATATGCGCACCTGTTCCGGGCTGTCGGGGTCGATGTTGATGTAGGCGACGGACTCGACGTAGTCCTCGAAGGCGGTCGCCTTTTCGCGTGGCGCGCCAACGATCACTTGGAAGCCGAGCGCACGGAGAGCAGACAAAGATCGACCCGTGAACTCGCTGTCGGCCTTGACGAAGCCCTCGTCGAGGATGATGGTCGCGTAACTGGGTGGGCCGTCCTGGCCCTCGCCCAGCCGGAACCGCAGTGCGGCCCCCAGGATGAACGCGATCAGCTCCTGGCCTTCGCCTCCGCTCATCCCGGAGACGCCGTCATGGACGACCTTGACGCCGTCGGTTCGGGTTTCGATGGCCTGGAACTCGACGTGCTCGCGGGCGTCGAAGACTCGACGGCGCCAGGCGTCTCCGGCCCGTGATTGGTCATCGAGCAGAGCAAGGCGTTTGCGCAGTAGGGTGAAGGACTTCTCCACTTGGTCGGCGTCGCGTTCTGTGTCCATGCCGATGGTGTTGCTGGTGTAGCGGGTGACGATCTGGCGGAACTCCTTGAGGTCGCTGCTGATTCGCTCGACCGATTCGATGCTCAGCGTCGCGTTCTGTCGGAACCGCACGTTGCGCAGCACGTCGTTGATCGGGTCCAGCCCGCGCTTGATCGTCCGGGCGTCGTCGTCGATTTGGACGAGCAGTCCTCGTAGCTGGCGGTTCATGTCCTCGTCGACCTTGGCGAGCCAAGCGTTCTTGGCCCGTGGCAGGTCGTCTGTCACCAGTTGCTCATATATGGCCAGAACGGAGGGCAGGGAGTCGATCGTCCCGTCTGTCTCCCGCGCCGTACGCTCGTCGAGGTTCCGATATGCCTCAAGGCGCGCGAGCACGGCGTTCTCAAGCTTCGCCCGGTCTTCCCTGTGCCGATCGATCTGCTCGCGCAGACTCGTGGTGGCAGCGCTCAGGCTCGCCCAGACTCCGCTGGCATCATCCGGTGCGGTGAACGGGGTGGCGGCCAGCGCCGCGCGTTCGTCGTTGTCCAGCGGTGGTTCGGCCTCGATCAGTCGGTTCGCGTCGTCCGAGACGGTGACCAGATCGCCCCACGCCTTGTCGAGCTTGTCATGCTCCTGCTGTAGCTGGTGGACCTTTCCAGTTGCTGTGACGGTCTCGGTGCGCTGTTCTGTGAGCAGTTTGGCAAGATGTCTTGCTTCGGGGGAGTTGGCCTCCGCGAGCTGAACATTGAGATCGTCAACCTCGTCTTGGGCTGGTCCGGGGTCGATCCGGTCCCAGGTCAGGTCGGCGCGGAGCGTCTGGAGATCGTTCACGCGGGTGCGTGTGGACTCGCGTCGTTCGGCGGCCTTCCGGGCTGCGGTATGGGCGGTTTGGGCCTCTCGTTCCAGCGATTCGAGCTCATCCGCCAGTTCCTGTTGCAGTCTGCGGGTGTCCCACCCGATCCAGGGATAGCGGGGCCGCCTGTCGTCCTTCGTGAGGCGGCTGCGGGCCCCGGTGCGCATCCCTGCCGGAGTGATCGCTCCGCGGGCCCACTCCGGGCGCGCCTTGTCCAAGTCGGCCTCGTTCTCGACGCAGGCGTAGTTCGCAGTTTCGTTCAGTTCGTTGGCAAGCCAGCCCTGGAATGGATGCTCGGCGATGTCCAGCAGTTCCGGGACGCTGCCACGTGCCGGGGGAGGCTTGGCTGCGTTGGAGACGGCGGGAGCGATCGTGATGGTGCCGTGCATGTCGTGATCGTGGACATATCGACGTACCTTGGCGAAGTCGCGACTGTCGATCAGAAGCGTGCTCGCCAGGGGCAGCAGCAGTCCGATGACGGCTTTTTCCCAACGTCGCTCTTCAGGCTTGAGCTGCAGGAGTTCGCCTGCGTAGCGGATTCGCTCTGGCCCGATCCCAAGTTCGGAGGCGATTCCGTTTCGGCGCCTGTCCGCGTCTTCCGGGATCAGGCTGCCTCGTGAGCGCAGGCCGCTGATCTCGGCGTTCTTGGCCGTGATGTCGTCCCGGAGCCGCCAGTGGCGCGCCTCCGCCTTGCCGGACGACTCACTGTCGGCCTTGAGGTTCTCCTCTTCCTGTGCGGTGAGCCGGTCGATGCTGGCGCGGGTGAGCGTGACGTCCCCGGGGGAGGAAGGAAGGACGAGCCCGAACGCAGACAGCCGTCGTTCGATCTTGGCTCGCTCGTCTTCGACCCGGCTTAGGCGCTCCTTCGCGTGGTCGAGCCGTGCCCTGACAGCTTCGGATCGGTCTCCGCCCGCGGCAGTGAGTTGGGCGATCGTGTTCTGTTCGCGTCGGTCGGCGGCGTCAGCCATCTCCTGCGCCGCGACGAGCTTCTCTTCGACGTCGGCTTTCGCCAGTCGGACTTCGTCGATGCCGTCCTCAGCCCAGTTGGCGATCTTCTCTGCATGCCACACGTGAATTCTTGTCGGTCTGTCCCCGTCTGCGGTCAGCAGCCGGTTCTTGGCGCTGTAGTCGGCTCCCGCCGCACCATATTGTTCTGCTATCACGGGCAGGGGCGAGAGCGTGTCGGTGCGGCGACGTGCCGATTCGAATTCCTCATACAGCCGGGACGCCTCCCGGTACGCCTCAAGGGCTATATCCCATCTGGTGAGCGCCAGCGGCTCGGTCAGCACGAACTCCTTGAACAAGGAATTGATCGAGAAGATGCCCTTGGAGGCCTGCGCGCGCCGCAGCAGCTGCATCGCCAAGCGCTGGGACTCGTCAGTCGACCCCATGCCCATGACAGTGCGCATCTTCGCATGCACGCGGGCCTGTGAGGGGTCCACGATGTCGCCCCGTCCCGGGTCGATCAAACGCTCCAGCGAGGACTTCGACAGCGGATGGGTTCCCTGACGGACCGCTGTGATTCCGTTCAGCATCGCCAGGTCGAAGTGGTCGTTGACGAAGCCGTAGACGGTGGCGGAACCAATTGCCTCGGGCCCGTCAGCGTCTGTGCCGACCCACGCCAGTCGGAACGCCGTGACTCGCCGATCGTCGCCTGTCTCCCAGGTGATGGCCGCCCCGCTGGGGAAGCCCGGCCCGCCCGGCGGGCGCAGGTAGTTGGTGGTCGCCGAGCGCCGGTTCTCGTCCTGTCGCTGATCGGTGTGCCCGCGCGCATACGAGTAGACGGTTCGTTCACGCTTCTTGCCGCGGTCATCGCGTGCGGCCTGGTTGAACTCCTGGGGATTGGGGAAGATCACCGACGCCATGACGTCCAGGAGCGTGGACTTGCCTCGACCGGATGGACCCACGACTGCTGTGCCCGAGCGCGCAACCGTCATGGTCTGCAGTCCGCAGTACGCACCCCAGTTGAGGATCTGGACCTGGCTGATGCGGAACTGGTTTCGTCCCTGCCCATCGGTGATGAACATGGGCAGCACCGGCAGGGTTGCTTCGGCAACGTCTCTTGCAGCGCTCACGCGTGGCCTCCGCTAATTTCGGCACTCACGCCACAGCCGTCCTTGGCAGCCTGGAGGAAGTACTGCTCCATCCGCATCAGCTCATCGGCACCGATCAGTGGCACGACGGCCGGCGAGACGCTGAACAGGTAGGGTGCGTCCGGGTCCTGTGTCAGCAGCCCGAGCTCGTCCACCGCCCGGATCGCGGCGTCGACGCGACGTTCGAACCTGGCCTCGTCCCCGTCGCCGTCCTCACGGAAGGGATGCAGAAACTCCGCAATCTGGGCCCGGGTGATCACGACCTGACCATCGATCGCGTCGGTGAACATGTGTTCCTTGCGCAGGTGCACCAGCAGCAGGGACGCGTCCCGCGGCAGGGGCTTGTCGCGGCGGAGCACTCTCGGTGCATCCTCGGCAGGATCCTGCCGTTTGAAGGCCACCTCGTATTCCTTGTCTACGACGAGAAGCAGGAACATGTCTGCGAGCCGCTCGCGGATCTCGTCTTCGTACGCCAACAGCGCGTTCCATGTGGGGCGATTGCGGGCTCGGGTGATGAACCGGGTGGTCATCAGGGCTGCCAGCGCCCGCCGAGCCGCGACTGGCAAATGGGAGCCGCCGGAGTCCACGTCCCCCTGGGCGTGCAAGCCCGTCTCATCAAGGAGATCAGTCTCGTCGTCTGATGCCCACTCGTCGGGGATGGGGTGAGTGCGGTCGCTCATTCGTTCTCCTTGGTGGGTACCGGCACATCAAAGATGATGTGAGGCAGGGTGGCCAGCAGGGCGGTGACTCTGTCGCCGGCGAGCTGCACGGTGTCCGTGCCGTCCGTGACGCGCCCATGCGTGACGGCGAGGTCCAGCAGGCTCACCAACGCGCCCAGACGTCGGAACTCCACCGGGATCGCATCGAATACCTCGGACCCTGTTACCGCCGGCCGATCGGCGAGCAGCCGATTGATCGTGCGGCCGACGGCGCGGGGGCTGGTGCCTGCGGCCAGGCGGAGGGCGGCGCGGTCCTCGGAGGGGAGCGCTCTGCGCTCGTGGGCGGCTTCGACGACGACCTCCTGCGGGCCATGGTCGCGCCACAGCTGCGTCTGCGAGATGTCTGTCAGAGCCAGAGGGCCCACGCCAAGCACGTCCTGCGGTACGTGCCGCTGGCCGGGGTCAATTTGCACCCACTGGGCGCCGGCACTCAGGGCGCGATCGGCAAGGCTGAGCATCCTCTGATGACGGCCATGGGCGGCGCGGGTCAGGAAGCGGCGAAGGGATGCAGACCAGCGCACGTAGCTGGTCTGTACCTCCAGCTCTGCCATCAAGAGGGTCGAGAGTGTTGTGTCGAGTTCCTCGCGCTGGGCGGGGGTCATGTGCTCGCATGCGAACTCTTGGGCGAGGATCTGATCGATGTCGGCACGAATCTGGTCGGTCTGCCGGGACGAGAGCAGCTGCGAGAACCCTAAGTAGGCAGTGCCCTGGCTCGTCCGGGTCAGCAGATCATTCTCTCGCAGGTACTCCTCGACAAGCTCCGCCTTCGCGGGTCCTTGCGCCATTGCTCGGCGGGCGACCTGCTGATGGCGATCCTCGACCATCGTGCGCAGCTGTCGGAAGTCGGCGGGCAGCGACCGGGTCATGGCGAGGACCTCGCGCAGCTGCTGCTTCATCTCCTCGAGCGTCGCCAACCGGGCCTGGCCCGATGCGATCTCCTCGCGGCGCCTGCTCAATTCGGCGATCTGCTCGTCGATACGCCGCACCTGCACCTCCCTGTCGGGGTTCGTCAGGTCCGCCAGACGGCGCACTGCGTGCGAGATGGAACCGAGTCGAGCGCCGCTAACGGTGGTCTCACCTTCGACCAGTTCCCGCACGAACCTCAGTGCTCGCAGCGTGTAGGGCGACAGCCGATAGCGGAGGCGGCCATTGAGCGTCTCAGTCTCCAACCACCGCTTCTCGACCCACTCGCGGCAGTGCTCGGCCGGAGCAACATTGCCCTGCAACTCGCGGATCTGCTCTCGCACTTCCGCTACCCGTTCGTGGAACCACTCCGCTGACACTGAACCCTCTACCTGTTCGAGGTGTTCGGCGAACAACGGCAGAACCCAGTCTCTGGAGTACGCCCTGAGCAGTGTCAAGGTCGGGTTCGACTCCAGCGCTCCTCTGACCTGTTCGCTTGTAATCTTCATGCCCTCTGCCCTCGCCCCAACGCCTGCACGCCCCAACGGGGCCGATTGTGCCGGACGCCACCGACATTTCTTCGCGGCGGCCAAGCCAGCTGCTATGGAGGGAACGCAAAATCGGGGGCAGGCGGCAGCGCTCAGGCTGGCCAGTCGGGCCACCGCGGCGGGGCTCGATCCAGACCCGTGTTCGGCCCGAGCATCCCGCTCCTGGGGTGACGTCGAAGTCCGGGACGGCGCTGGGCCCACGGAGCTCCGCCCTGGACATGCGGTCATCGCTGCCGCTCAGGCTGTGGCCCGGGGCGAGCCAGTCGTCCCCGCTGCGCTTCGCCGCCCGCCCCCGCCCCGGGGACTTCTCTCGTGTTTCCGGCTGTCCTGTGGATTGTACGCACCAGCCCGGACCCGTCCGGCCCCTCCTGCGTCGGGCCGGCACGACAGGGGATCCTGCTCCGGCGCTGCGCTTTCCTCCATTGGAAACCCGCCCGGTTGTGGTGGCCGGGTGCCCCGCATTCTTTCTCGGGCGTACCACAATCCTTGAATTAGTCGAATTCGACCTTTGCGAAGCAGTCCCGCACCCAAGGCTCGCGGTTCACCCTCGACAAAAAGGACAAAAGCAGGCTTAGGATAGGCGCATGCAAAGCCGGTTCCTCCTCGGCTGTCGAGCCTCCTCGCGTGCGGGCTGGGTCGGGCGAAGGGGGGGCTTCATTCCGCGGACTCGCGCGGTTGTAGCTATGCGCTGGCTGCTGACGGTCCCACTTATGATTTCGCCTCCTTGTTCAAATTGGAGGCACTGCGAAGATTGCGGATAAATGCCGCGCGGAAACCTCTTCCGATAAACCGATGCATAAACTAGAATTGAAGCATCAAAAGGCGACGGAAATAAGGTCACCTCAGACGAATGAAACCAGAGTGATACGCAACGAAGGACTGAGACCCATGAACACCGAGATTCCCGCCCAGGTCACCGTCTACAGCAAGCCGGCATGCGTCCAGTGCACCGCGACCAAGCGCACGCTCGACAGCAAGGGCATCGCCTACACGGAGGTCGACGTCACCCGGACCCCCAGCGCCCTGGAGTACATCAGCGAGGAACTCGGCTACTCCCAGGCCCCCGTCGTCGTCATCGACGACCACAACCACTGGTCCGGCTTCCGCCCCGACCTCATCGACCGGATCGCCACCACGGCCGCCTGAGGGGGAAGACACCCATGTCGGACTATACGGAGGACCTTGACGCCGCATGGCTCGCCGGCCAGCCCATTTCCCTTCCCGCTGCCGAAGCCCCCTACATCAACCACCCCGAGGTCCAAGCGCTGAACCAGACGCTCGAGCAGCTGCGCGCAACCCGCTACTGGACCCACCTCGAGCCGGACGTCGCCATCGCCTGCCGGGAGGCCGTCGCCGCCATCGCCGACGAGATCCGACACCATGCTGACACCGAGCAACCAGGCCCAACGGCAGAAACGCCAGAGATCCCGACCACACAGAAGGAGACAGTCATCATGGCCGCAGGAGAGACCACCATTACCGTGATCGGGAACCTTGTTGATACGCCCGAGCTGCGTTTCACCCCCAACGGGTCCGCCGTGGCGAACTTCACCGTTGCCTCCACGCCGCGCAGCTTCGACCGCCAGAGCAACGAGTGGAAGGACGGGGAGACCCTGTTCCTGCGCGCGTCCATCTGGCGCGAGGCCGCCGAGAACGTAGCCGAGTCCCTGACCAAGGGCATGCGCGTCATCGTCTCCGGCCGGCTCAAGTCCCGTACCTACGAGACCAAGGAAGGCGAGAAGCGCACCGTTATAGAGCTCGAGGCAGACGAGATCGGCCCCAGCCTGCGGTTCGCGTCCGCGAAGGTCAACCGCAGCAACCGCGCCGCCGGACAGGGACCAGACCAGCGCCCCGCCCAGCACCGCCGGCAGCAGGAAGACCCCTGGGCGGCCCACCAGGACCCCTTCGGCAGCCAAGCAGGGGACGCCGAGCCCCCGTTCTGACCTGCAGGAGGCTACGACAGCGCCCAAAGGCTGGCTTCTCATCCTGCGAAAGCGGTAACATTGGAAACGGGTAACATTGATACCAACGTTACCCCCATGAGAGGAGACGCCGATGCCCGAAGAGGCTACCCCCGAGCAGAAAGCCGCCGAGGCCGCCGAGGCCCTCGGCTCCGAGGGCGCAGCCGTGACGGCCCGCGCCGTGCGCGCCCGCTCCGGCGTCCGCATGGCAGTCGCCGCCGAGGCTGCCCGCACCTGGAACGAGACCGAGGCGAAGGCCGCCGTCGTGCCCGACCCACCGGCCGCCGTCGAGGCCAGGTTCGCCGCCTTGTGGCGCGAGGCCGTGATGGCTGCCCGGGCCGAGCATTCGGATGCCAAGGCCGGTTGGCAGGCCAAGCTCGACCAGCTCGACGCCGAACGGCGCACCCTCGCCGATGAGGTCGAACAGCTCGAGGGCGAGAGGGACGAGGCGCGCAGGGAACGCGACGAGGCCCGCAGGGAAATAGATCGCCTGCGCGAGCAGACGACGGCGGCCGCGGCCACAGCAGCGGACGCCCTGGCGGAGCAGCGCTCCCGCGCCGACCGCGCCGAAGCCCGCGCCGAGACCGTCGAGCGCGAACGCGACCGCCTCATCGAGGAGCGCCAGGCACTCCTCACCGAGCGGGACGAACTGCGCGACGAGATTCGCAGGCAGAAGGGGTGACCGGACCGGTCGGCCTCGCCTAGCGCTCTCGAGGGGGACCGTGGAGTGAAAGCAGGACAGCGGGGGGCGTCGTCGGGCGCAGCTAGGGTGATTCCCATGGCACAGCTTGAGCCCAACCTGCCCGGCGGATACGCCGAGGCCCTCGCCTCGCTCAAGGCCCAGGTCAGGGCAGCCCAGCACCACGCCCAGCGGTTGGTGAACACCGCGATGATCGAGCTCTACTGGAGTATCGGCCGCACCATCTTGGAACGGCAGGAGACCGCGCCGTGGGGGAGCAAGGTCCTCGACCGGCTGGCAGCGGACCTGAGGGCAGAGTTCCCCCACATGAAAGGCTTCTCCCTTTTCCGAACTACCTAGGTCGTGGAGCAGGCTTCTTCGTCGGCCCCGCTGTCCGATGACGGATCCCTCATCGCGACAGGGGTCGGGAGGCAACTTTCCGGTGGATGGCCGGAATGGAACCGAAACGGGTGCAAGCGATGGCCACTGGTGGTCTACTGCATCCGGAAGGCGATTGTGTCGGAGCCGCTCCTCCATTGGAGATCCCCGCCGGCCAACGACATCTCTACTGGGCGGGACACGAAGTCGATCACCCAGTGTTTCTGCGATGCGCGATCCTCGGGGCAGCCCATGGCGCCCACACCGAGGCGGTCCACGACCATCGTGCTGCCGGTGATCGTCACCGGTCCGCTCAAGGGTCCGCAGGGGGTCGTCATCGTCAGGTAGAGGGTTCCGTCTATGGACTCCAGCTCTGCCGTCACCGAACCCGCTCGCACCCACGGGAGATCGGCGCCGCCGCCGGACGTGCTCGCGATGCTGGCGTATCTGCCGCAGTGGGCTGTCGGCAGGAATTGTGCGCACTCGGCGGTTGGCCCTGCTGTCGTGGTCCCCGCACGAGCTTCGCCGGGATCGGCAGCGGGCGTTCCGCACGAACTGAGCAGTCCGCCGAGCACGGCAAGGAGGGTCGCCCAACGCCACCGCTTCGTCACCTTCGCAACCCCCTCGACTCGCTCCGGCGATCAACTCTGCCTGAAGGATAGGTGTCGGTTTCCACCGCGGGTCACTACGGTGCTGTCACGTTCGGGTCACACTCTCATGAACCACGGCTTCCTCCTTCGGGGTTTCCGCTACGAGTCGTGGGCATGGGCAAGGTGGTAGTCGTTGCCCGTCGACGGTCGATGTCGTGCATCTGTGCGAGTTTCGCCTCCGCTGCGGTGAGGCTGGTCTGGAGTCCTTCGACCTCGCCGAGCCAACCGTTTGCCTCGGCTTCCTTGATGCGTTCGCGGAGGTTGGCAGCGATTTTGGTCAGCCGTTCTTTCTGGGCTGGGTCTGGTCGGAGGAGGGAGCAGCGGATGCAGGCGTGCTCGTGCTGGCAGCCGCTGCCGTAGGCGCGGCCGCAGGTCCCGAGCTCGACCTTGCGGGTGACGAAGTGGCGCTCGAACTCGTCCCATTCTTCGGGGGTTGGCTCTCTGTATTCTTCGCTTGGCCTCGCCTGTCGTCGTCTGGCGATGAAGCTGCGGTGCTCGCGGATCACGTGCTGCGGATAGACCGCGGCGTATCCCTGGGTTGTGATGATCGACTTGTGGCCCATCAGCTGCTGGATGATGTGTGGTGGCATTCCGGATGCGAGGGCATCGGTGGCGAAGATCCGTCGGAAGTCATGCGGCGTAAGGTGAATCGGCCGGCCGGAGACCTGGATGTCGGCGCGGCTGAGCAGCCCGTTCAGGAGTTTGCGGATGGCGCCGGGGCTGACGACTCTGGAGATGCCCCCTCTCTGCCTGCCTTGGAACAGGAACGGAAGCGGATCCGACCAGACCTTCTCGTAGGCGTCGTAGCGCTGGACGAGCGGAACGGTCCCGTCGGATCCGCGCACTCTCGAGATCACTTCGGCCAGGACATGGGCCAGCTCGGGGCCGGCGACCAGGAGGCGTTCCTCGTCGGATTTGCTCGGTGCAATGTGGAGCAGCGGCACGACCTCGCCGGTCTGCGGGACGGTGTACGGCTGGAGGGACAGGTGTGTGAGTTCGAGCAGCTCCTCGATGCGGATCCCGGAGTGCCTCAGGATTTCGACAGCAGCCCAGATCCAGAACGCCATGTCTTCCCGGTCGGTCAGGTCATTGGTCTGTCCGGGCCGCCGCACCCGTGTCGGCGAACTGGGAGTAACCTGCACGACCTCCCATTGGTGCCCGTCGAGGGTCACGACGGCGCCGTTTCCGGCGGCTGAAGCCTTCTGGAGCTGGTCGTGGGCCTGTGTGAGTTCGGCTTCCGCGGCCGCGACGAGCTGGGGGAGGATCGGGGCAAGCTGTCTGATCTTGTGGTGCTGCTCCGAGATCCGCCGGCGCCGGTCCTTGGTGCTTCCGGCGGTGTCATGGTCGTAGATGAACTGGGGTGCGACCCATTGGGCCCAATAGGCGTCCTGCTGGGCCCAGAGCGCAATATCGGAGTAGAACGCGGCCACGGTGTTCATCACCTCTCGGTAGCCACGGCGTGGCCTGCCGTCCGAGAGCGTCCTGATCCGTTCTTTCCAGTCCTCGCCCTGTTCTGGCGTCAAGTCGAAGCCGGCGGGTTGGCCATAGTGCTGGACGACGTCCGCCCAGAACAGGGATGCCAGCCGGGACGCGATGCTGTTCAGGCTTGTGTAGTCCAGGGAGGGCTGCCGTGACTTGAGGTATCGGACCAGGACGCTGCGCTGGGGTTCGGCGATGTTGTGCTGGTCCACCAGCTGTTCGCAGGTCCTGCGGCCCGGGCGGTGGACCCGGCCTGGGAAGTTGACGGAGTTGCTCTGCAGCCAGCCGAGTTCGCGCAGGACGTGCCAGACGGAGGCCAGTCGCTTTGACGCCACCGTCCGGCCGTCGTTGTATGCCCGGGACATGGTCACCACATCGTCGGCTGTGATCTGGTGGATTGGCTTGCCTGTCTGGGCGACCAGCTGCCCGCCGCTTGTCAGCACGGCAGCCTGGCTGACGGGCACCAGGCTCAACGTCGCAACCCGGTCCTCGAACAGCTTCCAGGTCTCGGCATCCCGGTCGCGGCCGATCGTCGGCCAGAACTGCAGGCGCCGCCGGTTCATCCAGACATAGGACGGACGCACGAGGTCCAGCGAGATCAGCCAACGAAGCGAACGGTGGTAGTCAGCGGCTTCCCACGGTTCCAAGTTCCGGCGGACCATCGGATAGAGCCAGCTCCGACCGGTCGGCCCGGACTCCTCGATCGCACTCTGCCAGCGCTCCTGCCACGTGGCGCCGTCATGGGCTCCCAAGAAGCCGACCAGCTCCGTGACAGCCGACCTCAACGACGGATCGCGTTCCACGACAGCTGCGACGACCTCCTCAGAGCCTGCCCCAGCGAGCTCACCGAACGGCACCTCAACGGCGTCGACGGGTCCGACCGGGTGCACCTGCGAGGGCGCCCGTCGCCTGGGCACCCGTCGATGAACGGCGGTCGTCATGACGACTGCCCCCACAGGATGTCCAGGTCCTCCTGCGCGTAGCGCAGCGTCTCACCCGGTGTTGCATCCGACGGCGGAGGAGTCAGGACTGCACGGTGTGCGGCAATCACGTCCTCGATCCGCGGAGTCGAATAGACCGTCAGCGTCTCCAGAGAGGCGTGACCGAGGATTTCCTGCACGTGGTGCGGCGCCATCCCTGCATCGAGGGCCCGGATCGCGAACGTGTGCCTGAGGTCATGCAGTGTCCAGTTGCTGCCGAGCGCATCGTTCGCCCTCCGCAGGACCGCGCGGAACGCGTCATAGCCCAGCCGCCGGCGTGGTTCCCGTTCGGTCACCCACAGCTCGTCCTCAGCGCCAGCATGGCCCCGCTCGATCAGGTAGAGCCGCAGCCAGATCAGCGCGTGACCGCCGACGGGCACCTGACGGAGCTCGCCGCCCTTGGTGAGGATCGTGATCAGCGAGTCGCCCCAGTCGATATCGCCTCCCTTGAGGCCCAGGATCTCGCTCGCACGCGCGCCGCTGGTGACGTAGAAGGCGAGCAGTGCGCGGTCGCGGTTGCACCGCAGGCGGCGGAACAACGACTCGAACTTGTCATCGGGGATAGCCCGGGGCACCCGCCGGATGGTCTTCTGCCGGTAGAGCTCGCGCGGCGCTCTCCTATACGGCTCCAGAGGGTTGTGGTGGCCGTTCGAGTGAGGACTCCGCTGCGGAAACGGATTCACCAGGACTGGCCCACCGCCGCGGCGATGGAACTCGTAGAAGCTCCGCCCTGCGGTCAGGACCCCGTTGATCGCCGAGGCTGAATACTTCGAGCCCAGATTGGGCTTGCCGGTAACGCCGTTGATGCCGGGACGACCTCCGGGCAGCCGCTTCGCTCCGACGAACTTGTCGGCACTTCGCATCCACAGCACGAACTCCTGGGTGTCGCGATCGCGCGCCTCCAACCAAGGCCGCCCAATACTCCAGAGGAACCGCAGATAGATCAACAGGCTGTTCGCGTAGGTCCGGACCGTCAGCTGCGAACGGTCGCACGCGATCAGATTGCGAAACCACTCAGTGGCCGGAAGGAATTCGTCGTCGAGCGCGTCCAGAATTCGATAGCCCGGCACACCCGCGATCGGCACCACCTTGCCGAGTTCGGCAACCGACACTGACTCGCCCCGCTGGTGCGCTGGTTCGCTGTCTCCCGCGTCCATGGCATCAAGATCGCACCGGTGGGGAAGCAAAAGAGACAGCGACACGAAGCAATTTCGGCTTGATAGTTCGGTTAGTTTATCGGCGGAATCTCGCATATATGCGCGCCTTCGCCTCGGCCTGGGCGGGGGGCGGGCCAATCGTGCAACAGCCTGTTGCACGATTGGGGTGGGGGCACATCACGGTGCTGCTGGACAAGTTCGACGACGGCGAGCTGCGCTCCTGGTACGCCGCCCGCGCGGTCCACAACGGCTGGTCCAGGGCCGTGCTCGAGCACCACATCCTCACCCGCCTCCACACCCGGGCAGGGGCCGCACCGAACAACCTCGAGGCACGCCTGCCGGGGGAGGGGACTGACCTGGCCAGGGAGGTTGCCAAGGACCCGTTGGTCCTCGACTTCCTCGGCCTAACCGAGGAGGCCGACGAGCGGGCCATGGAAGAGGCCATGACCCTTCGTATGTCCCAGACCTTGGCCGAGTTCGGGCCCGGGTTCGCATTCGTCGGACGGCAGTACAGGCTGAGCATCGAAGGCGACGAGGACTACTTCATCGACCTGCTCCTCTTCCACATACCCTCCAGCCGCTACGTCGTGGTGGAGCTGAAGTCCAAGCGCTTCCGGCCCGAGCATCTGGGGCAGCTGAACTTCTACGTCGCCGCCGTCGACGGGATGCTCCGCCTGCCGCACCATGCGCCAACCGTGGGGATCCTGGTCTGCGGGTCCAAGAACGACCAGACCGTTCGGTACGCGCTCGACGGCGCCGCGAAGCCCATCGCCGTCACGGCCTACACCTACGACACCCTCCCGGAAGAGGAGAAAGCCTCCCTGCCCTCGCCCGAGGCCATCACCGCGGCCCTTGAGCAGGGAACGGTGACTGCTCGAGGCCTCTGAGTGAGGGCCGGATCCCGGCGCAGTGTCCTCGGCTGGATGCCCGGGGCGGAGCCGACGGCTGGCAACGACGACCAGATGCCCTATCGTGCGACGGCGTGGTCTACCGTGAAGCATGCCTTCCCCCAGGGCGCGCGCGCTGGGCGGGCCCTTCGAGCTCGCTTTGGCCAAGGCTGTCCCCTCTGTCCCTGCCCGTGCGCAGATGCAGCTTGAGCCCAAATGGGATGGCTTCAGGACAGTCCTCATCGTTGAGGGCGGCGAGCCGGTGCTCGTGTCCCGCAATGGCGCCGACCTGAGTCCGAGGTTTCCCGAGCTCCTTGCCGCGGCCGCCGAGCAGGTGCCGGACGGGTGCGTGCTCGACGCCGAGACAGTCATCTGGGGAGAGGACCGGCTCGACTTCGACGCGCTCCAGCGCCGCATGGGTGCCGGGCCTGCGTCGGCCCGTCGTCTGGCCAGGGAGGAGCCGGCCTCGCTCGTGGTCTTCGACGTCCTGGCCGTGCTGGGCCGTGATGTGAGGGCCATGCCCCTGGGCGACCGGCGCCGGCTGCTTGAGGAGCTCGCCACGGCATTCAGTCCGCCGCTGGAGCTCTCGCCCGCGACCACTGACCGGGCCGTCGCCCAGCAGTGGTTGGACGAGCTCACCCCCAGCGGCGTAGAAGGCCTGATGGCCAAGGATTTGTCCCAGCCCTACAAGGCAGGGGAGAGGGCCTGGTACAAGATCAAGCACCGCGAAAACACAGATGCTCTCTGTGCCGCCGTTCTCGGGACCCGCTCGAGCCCGCAGCAGCTCGTCCTGGGGGCCTGGGACGCCGACGGCCGGCTGCGCTTCGCCGGCCGCACTGGGCCTCTCTCGGCCGCGCAGGCATCGATCGCGAAGGGCTTCCTCCACCCACCGGCCGGGGACCACCCCTGGCCCGAGGAAATTCCCGCCACAGCTCTCGACCGCTTCGCGCGGGACCGCAGCCCAGTCCGCCTGACCCTCGTGGAACCGATCGTCGTCGAGGTTTCCGCCGACGCTGCACGCTCCGGGCTTGCCTTCCGCCACTCCGTCCGACTTGCCCGGTTCCGGCCCGATATTGACCCGGCATCAGTCAGGGCGGAGAGCCCATGAGGCAGCGTAGAACTGCCCAGACTCGGTCATGTCAGTAGGCTCGCTCTATGACCGAACCCCGTTTCCTCACTGTCAAGGACGTCGCTGAGGCCCTGCAGGTTCGGGACTCCACCGTGCATGGCCTGATCAAGCGGGGCGAGCTCCGCGCACTGCAGATCGGCGGCCGGGGAATCTGGCGGATCGGGCGGGATGATCTTGAGGCATACATCCAGGCCGCCTATGAACAGGCAGAGCAGCAGCGGGCCGCCTTGCCGGAGGACGCGGAGGTCGAGGACGGCCGATAAGGGCTGGAGCAGTATTCGGCTCGGCTGGGGCATGCTGGACGCACTGGGCCGCACGATCCGTCATCGAGGGGACAGCAATGAGCGAGTACTGGATGGTCCGGCTGGGCTCCAGTGGCAGCCACGCACAGGAGATGATCAAGGCCGGGTATCTGGGCGTGGGCTACGGCATCGACTTCGACCTCACCCCCCATTTGGGGAAGGGGGCCGAGGCTTTCCGCGGCGTCATGAACGACGTCTGGCTCGCCAAGAACCCCGGGAAGGGGAAGATCTCCGCTGGGCTGTCGATGGGCAATACGTGGGCGGCATGCGAAGGGATACGGGAGGGCGACATCGTCCTCACTCGGAAGGCGGACCAGACTTTTGCCAGCGGCACCGTCGTTGGTGGCTACGAGTACTTCCCCGGAACGAGCCTGCCGCACCGCCGCCGAGTCGATTGGCGCCCGGAGACGTTCACGCAGCACGAGATGAGCTCAGAGCTCGCCGCGGCGGTCCGCGTGCCGATGACTGTCTATTCGCTCTCGGGGTACGCCGCAGAACTCGCCCTCCTGACCCACGCGGCCGCCCCGGCTGCACCATTGGCGGCCGCACCTCTGGCGGCTGCGCAGGCCGCCGAGGTCCAGCACGAACTGGCCTTCCAGATGGAGAAGCAGCTCGAAGACTTCCTCGTGCACAACTGGGGCAGCACCCCGCTCGGGCACGACTACGACATCTACGAGGAAGACGGCGAAGTCCGAGGACAGCAGTACCCGGCCGACGGCAACGAGCGCATGGACATCCTCGCCATCAGCAAGGACCGGACGCGACTGCTCGTGGTCGAACTCAAGCGCGGACGCGCCAGCGACGTGGTCGTCGGGCAGATCCAGCGGTACATGGGCTACGTGAAGGACGAGCTGCTGGAGCAGGGGCAGTCGGTCGAGGGCGTCATCATCGCCCGCGAGGACGATCAGCGAATCCGCCGGGCCCTGAGCGTCGCCACCGGCATCCGGTTCATGAAGTACCGAGTCGAGTTCCACCTCGAATGAGCACCCGGCGGCCCCGGCCGGATCGCAGAGGAACAGAAGCCCCGCGTACGGTCTCCGCGGCTTCCGAGCCGCCACCGGAAACCGTGACCGCGGAGTCGTTGGCGTGGCGTAGTGACGATTGTCGTCTAGGTCCCTTTGTTCAGCTTGCGCTGCCTCTGAGGCTCGAGAGCCGGGTACGCCTCGCATAGTCCCAGATGGCGTGGTCCAGCTGGGAGGTGTCGGCACCGAGCTTGGTCGCGGCTGCCTTGACGGCTGATCCTGCATCGGACGGGCTGAGTTCGTGGCCGACTACCGCTGCGACGAACCTGCCGATCCACGTGTCGGGCTTCACACCTGGGTGGCCGAGCAGCATGCAGAAGTAGTCCCAGGTGACAGGTCCTAGACCCTGTACCTGCGTGTAGAGCCGGCGTTGGGCTGCATCCTCCGGGTCGAAGGGGCGCATGCTGAAGACGCCTGCGTCATGGAACCGTCTGGCTGCATCGACGATCGCAGCGGCCTTGCGCCTCCCACCGGTGACAGACCGTCCGACAATGCCCTCCAGGGCGGATGGGTCCTGGCGGGCGAGGTGCCCCATCCAGTCGGGGCCTGCCTCCCCCGCGTGCTTGCGATAGCGGGCTACGGCACCCGCTACGCCCGTAGCGGGGCCGTCGGTACGTGTCCTTCCATATCGGGCGCGGATGGACATGACGGCGTCCACGAGGGCTAGGTCGGGACGATGGGGGTAGCCGCCGGGCCAAGAGATCCAGGCCCCACGGGGACCAAGGTGCTCGAGAACTGCGGCGGCGATCTTTGCACCGTCTGCGGTGCTGTCGCGGGTGCTCATGCTCCCCATCACATCATCAGAGTGGCGTTCGCCCCCCCCCAACGCCGTGCCTTGGCCTTCGGCGATACGAAGCCTAGGCAGACGCGCCAGTCATCCGGCTTGGTCCGCACGCTGGGGCCGACCCCGAGTGAGGAGCTTCTGACCGTCGGGGCGGAGCTCGCCGGTGGGTGAGACATGGCGGTAGAGGGTCTGGCGGGTGATGCCGAGCTCCTTGCAGAGGTCCCCAATGTGGGTCTCGGGCTTGCCCATGGCAGCCAGGGCGAGGCGTAGCTTCGCAGGGGTCATCTTGTAGGGCCGGCCCCCGGTACGACCGCGGGCGCGGGCGGATGCCAGGCCGGCGATGGTGCGTTCCCTGATGAGCTCGCGCTCGTATTCGGCCAGGGCGGCGAAGATGCCGAAGACGAGCTTGCCCGAGGCAGTGGTCGTGTCGATCGCTGCGCCCTGGCCGGTGAGGACCCGCAGGCCGATGCCGCGCTCGGTGAGGTCGTGAACGATGTTCACCAGGTGCCGCAGGTCTCGGCCGAGCCGGTCCAGCTTCCACACTACGAGGGTGTCCCCATTCCTGAGGGCCTTCAGGCAGGCGGCGAGATCGGGCCTGTCGTCGCGCTTGCCCGAGACCCTGTCCTCGTACACCGCTTCGGGGTCGACGCCGGCGGCCAGGAGCGCGTCCCGCTGCAGGTCAGTTGTCTGCGAGCCGTCGGCCTTCGAGACCCTCACATATCCGACGAGCATCCCCCACCCCCATCACTTATACGGCCGATTGCGTGACAGCCTGAGGGAAGAAGAACGCCGACTGCTAAGCTCTCACTCAACCCGTCACTTATTCTATGTATTGTAAACGTCAACTGAGCGGTCGCTGTGACATCCCATGCCTCCTTCCCAAGCGCAGGATCCGGAGGACTTGGCAGCTGAAGGCCTCGATCGAGCCGCTTCCCGAATCTTGGACCTAGACTGGACCAACTTGAGAAGCGACCTCATAGAAGGGGGCATGGCGTGGGGAAGTTCGGGCTATCCGCAACAGAAATAGGGGCGCGGATCGGCGCGAACGCCATGGAAGTCAATCGCCTGCTCAAGGACCAGGGGTTCCTCTACGGTGAACCGGGGGCGTACGGGCTCACCTCGAAGGGTGAGGAGTTCGGAGTTCAGCGGTCCCGCGATAACGGGTATGGCGGTTCTGCTGCACGCTACTGGGAGATAACGCATTTCGACCCCAGCATCATGGCCGTGCTGGACTCTGCGCCCGAAAACCTCGCTAAGGTGCGAGCTGACATCTCTGCGGACAGGCAAGAACAGAGGGCCGCGAGGAAGCTTGCGCAGGACGAGGCGGATGCGAGGTTCCGCGCGTTCCAGAACGACAAGAAAGCGGCCGAAACGCCGGTCGAGATTGACCCAGGAAAGGTATTGCTCCTCGCTGCCGTTGGCAGTCTGGTCATAGGCGTCACGGTCGGTGCTCGCAAGGGTGTCGAGTGGTACAAGCGCAAGAAGGCCGAAAAGACCGAGAAGGCAGCACAAGCAGAGACCGGCTCGGGCGCGGCGACTGACTCGGAAGGGAAGTAGCGCTGCGGCCGGCGCTACGGTCCACTGCCTGCTGGAGCAGAGCATTCACGGCTACACCCTGACTCGGGAAATGACCGAAGGAATGTGCCATCGGGGTGTGCTGAGAAGTGCCTGCATAATCTGCTGGACATCTGCGCGGGTTAGGGCGGACCAAAGGTCTGCGACTCGGCCGAGCGTGTAGGTGATGAATCTCTTGGTGTCAGTATCTGTTTCGAGGCCCATGTCGATCAGGCGGTCGATAAGCCTACTCATTTCGTCCTCTGAGGCAGCCGCACTGTAAAATGCGGTGTGTTCAATCGTGGTTCCCTGATCAAAGCCCTCGTGATGGTCGCACATTATTTCCTCCTTAAATAGAAAAAGGCCCCGGAATGGGCCTGTGCTAAAACTTGACGGCGGGACGTGGTCTACGAGCCGCGCCGCCGCTGCAACTGGTCGACTGTGAGTCTCCAGTCGGTGAGGATGCTCGGGTTGGGGCTCCTCCAGATACGTCCTTCGAGGGTCTTTCCGTGGAACTCTGCTTCGTACGCTCGAGCGAGAAGATAGAGGATACGAGTTGCCAGCCCCGGACCGAGGACTGTGCCGTAGTCGTCCACTGGGGTGTCCGCGAACGGGAACCCCAGCCTCTTCGGTAGGTGGAGCCGCAGGGGCCAAGACTGCCCTGGAGCCTTGCTGATCTCTTCTCTGCGCACGGACACTCGGGCCAGAGAGAAATCATCAAACGGTTCGCCGTCGACCGATGGCGCGACGCGGAACTCGATCGCTCCTGTGGACGCCAAACGTCGAGGATCGCTGGCGAGCCAGTAACGGCCGTCGTCGTAGGTGATCAGCGGGGGGCAGGTGCACTTCGGGCATGGTTCTTCCTTAAACACGAAAGGCGACAGCGGAAGCTGTCGCCTTGTCATAGAGAGGGGGCTGCGCGGCGGGCGCTGAGGGGGCGCATCCGAGCATACGAGAAGAGACGCCGTATCGGTTCGGCGCCTCTAATAACTATTATGCACACGCCCAGCTCACTTGTCTTGTGAGCTGATGCCTCACTATGGGTTCTTCCCCGGGATCACGGGGAAAAGCGGGGATCCCTTCATCTACATAATGTTTCCGCTTTGCGCCCTCTGGGGACTGGCTGGAGACCATGCTTCATGGGAGGCTGTGCCCCATGGGGGAATCCCTCAGCCATGAAGAAGCCGCCTCCGCGCTGGGGGTCTCCACTCGGCGACTCCGGGGGATGCTTGTACGCGGCGATCTGTTGAGGGCGGGGACAGATGCCCAGGCGTGGGGTCGCGGGATCGATAGGGGCTCCCTCGAGCGTTTTCGTCGCTTTCGGCGCGCACCGGGACGACCCTGGAGCGAGGAAACGGCCTGGGCGGCCCACGACATGCTTGATGGGCGTCCTGTTGACCTCTCACCCCAGGCTCGATGGCGTCTCCGCGAGACGTTGAAGACCATCGACACAGCCACATTCATCTGGCGTATGCGGTCTCGTGCCATCGTCCTGGACTGCAATGCCCCACGAAGGTCATTGGAGAAGATCCGGAGGTCGATGAACCTCACCGGAGCATCATGCCTCCGGCTAATGCACTACGAACTAGGCTGGCCCCGGTACAAGACACTCCCTTTCGCTGAGGGGTACATAGATCCAGGCGACCTTGAATCGCTGGTGAGCAAATACAAACTACATTCCGACCCGATGGGCAATGTGATATTGAGAGTGAGCGGACTTGGGTCGCCGAAGGAATACCCTGCCACCATTCTGACTGTTGCGCTTGACCTCGTGGAATGTGAAGACCTGGGGATCTCCAAGCGTGCAGTCAGAGAAATCGAACGCATCTTGAGCAGTTTCAAGCATGACGTGCTTCGAGTGTGAAGGGCCGTTTGCGAGCCCGGGGAGGGCGCCTTCGTGCTCCGAATGGACGAGAGCGGCCGGAGGAGCGGGGCGGGGTGGTTTCTGCAGGGCCGCTGGTTCCCTCATGTTCCGAGCGGCCTTGGTCGGACGAGATCGGGCTCGCGAACCTTGGGGCAGCCATTGCTGCGTCTCTCCGCCCCGCCTGATAACATTGGTTATAGCGGAGGAGGTTGATATGACGAGCATCAGTGTCGAGGTAGCAATCGCCAAAGCCCGACGTGCACGTGCGAGGCGCGAACTGGGCGGTCTGGACTACATCAGGAGCGTCCGGGCGGCCGTGGAGGTCTCTGACCAGCGGCTTGTGGCCCGCGAGCTTGGCGTGAGCCAGCCGGCGATCAGCAAGCTGCTGTCGCAGGCGGAGGCCAGGGGAGTGAAGCCGGTCCCGGAAGGCTTCAGCGGCGCGAGCCCGTATGAGATTGCGGAGCGCTATGCGGCGGGGGACATCGACCGTGAGGCCATGATCCGCGAGCTGTGTGCGTGGCCGTATGCGGAGAACGAGGGTGCGGCCGCGGCGGCCGCCGAATGGGACTCCACGCCGTACCTGGATACGCCGGGATCGTTTGCCGAGGTCGGCAGGGCCTTCGATGAGGGACTCATCGACGGGGATGCCTATGACCGGATCCTGGATGCCGCTGAGGAGCCCGGCGAGGCCTGATGGCTACGCTGTAGGGCGTGACTACCGAGGATCAGGTTGCGGCCCACCGCGCCACATTGGAGCGCCTGGGCGCACCCGGCGGACCGCTGACCGCGCAGAGCACGAATGCCACCGTGCAGAACCCGGAGTGGTTCAACGTCCGGCGGGGCGAGCCGAGGCAGGAGCGCCGTCGGCTGCACAACGAGATCCTGGCCCGGTTCATCGAGTCCCGTCCGGAGGTCCGCCGTGACCGGCGGGCGATTGTCCTGGCCGGCCCGCCGGGGGCGGGGAAGTCCACCGCGCAGGCCGCGTTGATCCAGTCGACCCGGACTCTGCCTGAGCACTGGCTGCCGATCAATGCCGACGACTTCAAGGACGAGCTGCTGCAGCAGGCGTTGCGGGATGGAAGCTATGTCAGCCATCTGGTGCCGAATGAGGTGCGCGACCTCGAGGCGGCGGGGGAGAGGTTCTACCCGCGAGAGCTGGCCGCCCTGGTACACACGGAGTCGTCCATCCTCGCGAAGAAGGCCCGCAACGAGGCGCTGGAGTCGGGGATGAACGTCATCATCGACGGCACGCTGGGCCATGAGAAGCAGGCCAGGATGCTGATGGACCGGCTCCAGGAAGCGGGCTACGACGTCTTGCTCGCGGATGTGGAGTCGACCCAGCAGGTCAGCGTGGCGCGCACCATGGGCCGCTGGGAGCGCGGCTATCTGGAGGCCGAGAACGGTGCAGCGACCGGCGTCGACGCCGAGCTGGGCGGGCGCTGGGTTCCGCAGTCCTTCCCTGCCTCGCTCTACAGCTCACCCGACGCCCCCGAATCGCTCTGCGCGCGCAATGCGGCAGCCGTTGCAGCGGACTACGGATGCGTCAGCGAGTACCGGGTCTACCGTGTGGCCGACAAGGAGGCCGGCCCCAAGTCGGAGGCCGTGAAGGGGCGGGCGAAGCCGGGCGGGCCCCTCGTCGACATTGAGACCCTGGCAGCGATTCGTGCTGCCTCCATCGCGCGGCAGGGGAACCATGCGGGCCGGGCCCAGGCGGGCAGGGATTTCGGAAGGTAGTGGGGTGGAACCCTTCGTCCTCCTGACGGTCGGAGGGACGAGACGCCCTGCCGTGGGGGGCGTTCGGCTTGAACGCTCACTTGCCGTTCTACTGGCAGCTCAGGGGCCAGCCCTGGAGTCCTTCGCGGCTGGGGCCGGAAGCCGCGTTGGGCAGTGGGATGAGCGTCATCACTCGGCTTGCTGGGTTCAGTTCCGTTCCCAGCCCTTGCCCGGTGCAGGAGGACGGCGAGAGGGTCTGGTGGTTTGCCCGAGGGGGCGCCCCTGGGCGGGCTTGCCGCTGTGCGGGGTTGGGAAGCTGGCTGATGCCAGTTGTGCGGCCTCCAGCTCGTGACGGTGGTCTGATGCCAGAGTTGGGGCGCTGGCCGGGCGGCGGATGAAGTCGTTTCTGTCCTGGTAGACGAGGTCGAGGCCGGCGCTGTGAATGAGGTCTGTGAGGTCCTCGCCGGGATCGGTGGGGAGCAGAACGGTGCAGCGCGAGGGCGGTGGGCTGATGTGACGCCGGTAGTCGAGGAGCTGGCCGATGGCCAGGCGAACGTCGTTCCGGGAGGCGCTGCCTTTGGCTTCGTACAGCTCCCTGGCGCTGCTGTCCCAGGTGTCGGTGTAGAGGAGGGTGGCTTGGCCGGCGAGGGTGATCCTCAATCGCTGGGGCGTCCCTCCTTGTTGGCGAAGATGCCGGTGGAAGGCGTCCTCGAGGGTGCGTTCCCGACGGGCTGCCACGGATTCGTCCTGGGCGGGCCTTGTGAATTCGGCGGTGTTGGAAGCCTCTGCGCTGATCACCTCTGCCCCGTTTGTTCTGGCCAGCTCGGGCGTGCGGCTTTCCGTGTGGGTCTGAGGCGCGGGGGAGGCCTTGAGACGGTTCAGGCGGAAGACGATGGCCGAGCGGATCTCGCCGTTGGCTCCGGGAGTGTCCTCGCGACGCCAGGGGGCTTTGGGGTCAAGGGTGAACTGTCCCAGGTACCTGTGGGTGCGCTCTCGGCTGCCGCGGGTGTAGCCCTCGGCGACGAAGAGGTGGACTTCCCGACTGTCCGAGGTGGATTCGCGCAGCGCCAGGTTCCGGCGGGTGAACTCCTGGTCGCCGAGAGCGCCCTCGCCGGTGTAGAAGAACGTGTCCGTGGACCCGTTTGCCCAGCCGTCCCAGGTGTAGCCATTCTCGGTTCCCGGCACAGGGTCGGAGAAAAGGAAAATATAGCGTCCACCTGCAGGCGTGAGCATTCCGCCTTGGATGCCACCGCCGTACGCAGCGTTGAGCTGCTGCCGGGTGACAATCTCATCGACGTCCAGATTTAAGGGCATGAACCAGACCTTAGTCCGCACAGCCTGGCACTTGGAGGGCGCCGCTCCTGGCGGCTGCTCTTGATGACCTCAAGAACGCTGCCATCGATGCTGTCGCCATCGGCCGCCACAGCGTGTCCTGTGGCTGTTCCCTCTTTACGGAATGGGGAGACACGGCCTGGTGCCCCCAAGTCGACCCGAAGCGGGCATAGGGTCACCGCCGAGGACTACGCGGAGGCCCTCGACGACGCCGTACGCGCGTGGCCGTTCCCCCACGCAGGGCGCTTGGACTCCGGCCAGTAAGCCGCCGCGTTGTGCCGGCTGCAGTAGGGCTAGAGCGGACCGCTGAGGGTGCCGTAGGTTGAGTCTGCTGCAGCTGCTGCTTCGGCTCATCAATGGAAGCTTCTGCAGGAATGGGGGACGAGTGAGCAGGGCTCAAGAGATTATGGGGGCAGTCGGAGCAAAGCTGCTCGGGGCGGGCATACCCAATCTGATCTCGATGGTGGTCGCGGACGCCTGTGCTCGTCCGCCTGGGCAGCGGGACGCCGCTTCTGGCTGTGTGGTGGACCAGCGCGCAGCGCAGGCCTACGCTGACCGGTTGATTTTTTTGGTGCCACGTACCGGGTCCCAAGTCGGACGCCTCACCGATGAGGGGGCGCGTGTGATCCGAGAAGTGATCGAGGAGATGTTCGGTGTAGGACCCGGACGAGCGCTGCTGCAAAGACTCAGCGGATTCGAGACGGCATCTCGGGCACCAATGAGCCCAGAAGACGGCGAGTTCACTATCCTGATCTCCCGTTCCAAGTCAGGGGAGTTCGTTCCGGATTCAGAGCGGGCGGCCGCTGGGATTGTCCCTGGATCGCCACAGGACGTGTTCCTTCGTCACCTCGGTCTCGGCGTGCCGCATGAGCTGGCGCAGATTTTCTGCGAGACGTGCTTCTTCTCCCCGTCTGAACGCAGTGGAACAGCCGCCCAGTGTGTGCTCTCGGAGGGCGATGCCATCGCGGTGATGCAGGACATGGAAATGCGGTTGATGGCGCTTGATAGCCGGACCGGCGCTGAATCGGACATGGCGGTGAAGGTCATCCTCTCGGCGGGCATCGAGTTGTTCGGGATCGAGGTCGGTGCCCAGCTCGTCATCGACCACGTCCCTCGAGCGGGGGAGCTTCTGCTGGCAGCAGAAGGGGAAAGGGCCAGGGAAGAAGCGGCCGTGCCGGAAACGACAGCCGGGCCCGGAGACGATGGCGACGACTTCGATCCTGTGGACTTCCCCCCTCGTTCCGATGAGCCATTGTCGCCATATGGGGCGAGTGAGATTCTGGCGGGGGCGTGGGCGGATGAGCTGGAGGACGACGAGGACTACGACTACGAGTACGACCTCGATTGGGCGCCGGACGAGGAACCCGTTGCCTCCGCCGAGACCATCCACCGTCGGGTCCATCGCTGCCGGGCCATCGGTCTCGAGCGGATTCGGGTCGAGCCGGGCCCCTCACGGCGCCCGCGCATCACGGCGCGGTTCAAATCGGAAGTGGACTCGCGTTGGCTGGCCCTGGCCATAGAGACACCCGCACCGCAGGGCAACCCGTCCTTCAGTGCGTACGGCCTGGGCAATGGCGTGCCGATCGCGGAGGGTGTGGGGGACGTTCTAGACGCACTGGTGGAGACGGGGCACAGCCGGGGCAGGTGGGAGCAGGCGGCGAGGCTGCTGATGGATCTCTACTTGTGCATCTGTGCCAGAACTGAGGCTGCCCTGGATGAGGCGGTGGCCGCGGTGGCGCGGGACTGCCGGGCTATGGCGGACTCCGGAGGCTCCCCCGGACCCAATCTGGAGGAACCTGTCATTCAGGCTCTGGAGGCGTTCCGGGGGGCGGTGGCGGAGCGGGCGTCCTTCACTGAGGGAATCGTCGTCGACGCTTCGTGGCTGGAATACGGCGCTGGACTGTTCATACGGTCATTCGTGGCCTTCGGCGTCACCCGAGGGAAATCTCCCGGTGCATTTTTCATGATCGACAGCGAGGACAACATGCACTTGCTCGGCCTGAACACCAGGGGGGCTTCCTATCGGGACGATATCCAATCCCACTTCACAGACACCGGGGACCGGAAGGACGCCCTCGACGCTGCCGGGCACCTCATTCTGATTCAGCACGCGTTGCACGACTACCTGGATGCAGCCTTCCACCTCGCGGACCGCCGCGACATTGATCGGCGCCTCGGAGTGGTGTCCCATAGGATCGCCGCCGGCCTGCCGGGCAGCATGCACTCCTCTCTGCCAGATGAGGGCCGGGAGGAGTTCATTCAAGCCGAGCTCGAGAAAGCTATGGCAGCTCTCCGGGATGTCCCTGGAGTCGTCGACATGGACGCCAATCCGTACATCCAAAAGTAGGGCTGGGGCCGACAACGGGACCCCTCATCCCGGTGCCCCCGCGCCCTCAGGACCCAGAGCAAGCTCGGCCTCCAGTCGCCAGGTGGGCGGGGGTTCAAGCAGCGTCAGTCTCCTTGTCATGCAAGGCGTTGCCGAAGGTAGTCCGGCTGCGGCATGTCGCGCGGTGGCGTCGCCACATGCCGGCCATCGAAGGGTTTCAGGGCGTCCTTCAAGGCTTTGTCATCGTTAACCTTCCTCCAGTCGATCCGAACTCCGTAATCCGTTCCGATCTGGAGAAATCCTGCGTCGAACGCGCGGTCCACGAAGGTTGATAGGCAGATCCCGTTGCTCGGGTCGAGCCGGATCTCTGGTGCCTTACTCCACGGCACGATGTGCGATGCGACCAAGAACTCGGGCGTCGAGATGCCTGTGATCGCGCAGCGCCAGTTGTAGTTGCTCTTGACTGCCTGGGCGAATGCTCGTTGGGCACTGCCGCGGGTCTTCGCAGAGACGGTGTGGTCGTGCACGGCGTAATCGCCTCGCGCGATCTGAGCGGCGAAGCGTGAGACCTCGCTCGGTTCGAACTCGCCGGCCTCGGCGATCGCGTCATCGCCTGTGGTCATACCTCCGTGCTCGACTGACTCGATATAGGCGAGGAGCCTATCTGGGACGCGCTGTCGGCCTTGCACGCTTCCGCCAGGCAGCCCGTACCCTTCAAGCACCCTGCCCTTCAATAGAGCGCGCTGCTCGTCGCTGAACACCGCAATTCGCTTGAGTCGCATCCAGTTGCGGCCCTGCCTGCGCCCGAGCATCTCCTTCTCGTCCCCCCAATAGGTCCGGCCGTTGATGTCCGGCTCCGGAAGCCCGACCGCCGTCACGGAGCACTTCATGCCGATCGCCAAAACCGGCTTCGTGATGAACAGGTAGACGATGTCGCCGAGGGCGATGTGCGCGTTCTGGGTCTCACTCCAGTTCACTTCCTCGAGTTCTCGGAAGGCATCCTCGCTCCTGAAGGTGGCGTGATTCGAGGCGACGATCCAGACGGTCATGAGGCAGGGTAGCGCGTCCCTCAGGGAGTCTTGGCCAAGTTCGGATTGATGCCCATCCTCCTTTCGGCACGCTCCACTTGCGATTTCAGGCTGCCCCTTGCGTCGATGGCGTTGCAGACCTTCATCGCAGCAATGAGCATGCACACCGCCGTGCCGAGCCATGCCTCGTGCCTCTGCAGCTTGGCGTCGGGCACAAAGGCCAGCCCAGGTTCTTTCGGGATCTCCCCGAGGTAGAAGTCGCCCATTCCCATTCCCGCATGGCTGTACGTGCTTAGCATCCGCCATGTGCAGTAGACATTGAGGCCGCCGACTATCTGCCGGCACCTCTCCTCGAAGCTCGGAAGCTTGGCCGCGTCGAAGTCGTCCAGGACAGCGTCGACCTCGTCGATGTCGGACTGGCCAAACCCCTCAGCCCCAGTCTCGATGATGTTCTCGATCGCAGCTCTCCTCAGACGGAATCCCTCCCTGATGATCGCTCTGGCGTTGGTTGGTTCCAAGTAGAGCCAGATTGCGGTCATCGTGTTCTCGACCATGAGCCGGATCAATGGCACAGCATGGAGGATCCGGTCCTTCTCAGACAGTTCGGTGACGGTGCCCATCAAGTTAGCGACGTGGTTCGCGAAGCTCCAGATGATCGGCCCGCCGCTCTGCACATCGAACTCTGCCTTCATGCGGAAAGGCCTCTCCTGCGCGTTCTGCCAGTGCTGGATCAGCTTGCGCGCAAAGGTACGCAGCTCGGCGAGGTCGTGGAATCGCTCATGAACCGCTGCGGCGTTATAGAACTCTCCAGCCATCCGACTCCCCTCTGTGACGTCCTTCGCCTATGGTCTGTGGGACCCAGTCCGTTAGCTGTCGAGCCCCGAGATTTAAGTGTGACGAAGGCCGGTGCTGAACAGGTCTGGTACACGCCGTCTCGCCCCCGCTATCGCTTGCCGAGGTGGCGCTCTGCGCTTCCGCGAGGTGGTCGCCCAGCTCGGAGGCCAGGGTGGCGGGGCCTCGCCCTCAAGCTGATCCCCACGCAGCTCCAGCCTCGCGATGCCGCAATCTCGCCCAACCAGTGACCTCCTCGGTTCCTTACGCGAATGGAGTCCGTGCACAGCAGCCGGGTTGCGGAGGCGATATCCGAGGCCCCTCGGTGGGCCGGCTGCTGTGTGCGGGCGGTCAGGTTGGTTCCTGTCGTCCACCTGTGTGCAGGAAAAGCCGCGGAGCGGTTGAGCTTTTGCTTGTGCACAGGTGGGCGAGAGGCTACGGGTGCTGCTGCTCGAGGGGCTGCGGCTCGGACGCGGACCCCTGCTCGGGTGTCTGGCGGCGGGCGGCGCGTTTGCGCACGCGCAGCTTCTTCTCGGGCTCGGTCAGGCCTGCGGCGCGTAGTTCTTCTGGGCTCCAGCCAGCGCTCAGGGCGGCGTTCCAGCGACGGATGTCTTCGTCCTCGGCTGCCTTCAGGACCGCCTTGGCGTCGTCGAGTTCCTGTCTGGAGCGCACCAAGGCGCGCACCGAGTCCATGCGCGCGTCGAGGCGCTGGCGGAGGGCGTCTTCGATCTTCTGGGCATCAAGTGCTGTGGGCATGTCCGCAGCCTAACGATGCGTCCCGGGTCGGATGGGGAAGACACGCTGCGCATTCGAAGCGAAGGTGCCTCCGGCGGAGCAAGCTATACGGTTATGTGCCATAACCGGGCGTGTCGCGCCGGACCTGAGGCCTGCCGCTCTGACAGACTGCCGTCTGTAGCCCACGGTTGCGGGGCGCTGCGCTGGGCATGGAAGGGCGGTACGGGATGGCGGAGGAAAGGGGTTCCGTCCGTCGTTTCGGGCGCCGTCGCCGGGCGAACATCGAGGGGCCGACGCAGTACGTTCGGGTGTCGATGTCGGAGCAGGAGCGGGCGCGCCTGTACGTGCTGGAGGAGCGGACCCGGCGAAGCGCATCGGAGATCCTCGTTAGCGCAGCGCTGCACGCGCAGAACGCCGACTCGCTGGCCGAGCGCCGGGCACTGGCGTCCGAGCTGATGGCCATCCGCCGCTACCTCGCTGCGCTGTCGAACAACGTCAACCAGCTCGCGCGGCAGGCGAACGCGACTGACGAGTTCCCGGAGGAAGCCCGCGTCGCCTTGACGCGTGTGCGTGCCATCGCCGAGCGGGTCAACGACACGATGGACAGTCTGGGACGCTGATGATCCCGAACATCACCAAGGGCGAGCGCATGGCTGGGCTGCTTGTCTACCTTGCGGGCCCGGGGCGCGCGAACGAGCACACCGACCCGCACCTTGTGGCAGGGTCGCCGGCGATCATGGCGTGGCACAACGACGACCAGCTGAACCGTGACGCGGCGCTGTCGATCGCGCGAGAGCTGGACCAGGCGAAGAACATCCTGGGCACGGAGGTCAAGGGTGGTCACGTCTGGCACTGCTCTCTGAGCCTGCGCGCCGAAGAGGGCGACCTCACGGACGATAAGTGGGCCGAAATCGCCCATGAGTTCATGGACGACATGGGGTTTACTGAGGTCAGTGGCAAGGCCCCAGTGTCGTGGGTGGCGATCCGCCATGGACACAGCAATGCCGGCAACGACCACATTCATATTGCGGCGTCGATGGTGCGCGAGGACGGCACCAAATGGAGCAGCCACCTGGACTTCAAGCGCGCCCAGGACACGGCCCGAGCGCTGGAGAAGAAGCACGGCCTCGAAGAGCTCTCCCCGGTGTACTCGATGCGGGGACTGCGCCCGGGCGAGCGCGAGGCCGGGCAGCGCCGTGGTGCACCCGAGCCCGAGCGCCGTTCGCTAGCGCGCAAGGTCCGCGCATGCTCCACGGCTGCTCAAGACGAGGCAGAGTTCGTCCGGCGAGTCCGGCGCACCGGGGCGATGATCAGGCCGCGCTACGCGGCGGGCCGTGACGACGTCGTGGTGGGCTATTCGGTGGCCGAGCGGCCGCCGAGAGGTGTGCGTCCGGTGTGGTTCGGTGGCGGACACCTGGCAAAGGACCTGACGCTGCCCAGACTGCGGGGAGCCTGGTCAGATTCTCCGGAGCTGGCCGGCGCTGCCGTGGCCGAGTGGGGCGCGGCCGCACGCGGACGCCGGCCGGTCCATGTCGGGCGGGAAGCCTACGAGCCGGATCCGCAGATGTGGGAGCGGTACAGCGACGAGATCGCCAGACTTCGCGAGAATTTGCGGTCTGTCCCGCTCGACGACCATGCCACCTGGGCACACGTCGCACGCGAGACGGCAGGCGCCTTCGCCGCGTGGTCGACTGCCACAGAACCGACCCCAGGCCCGCTGGCCGCAGCGGCCGACGAGCTGTCCAAGACAGCCCAGCTGCGCCGCTACCCGGTGCAACCGATTAGGAGCGTCGCACCGTCTGCGCGCGGCGCTTCCCTGCTCCTCATGGCGGCAGCTATGGGCGGGAAGGGAACAGTGTCCCAGGCGATCATGCTTCGCCAGCTGCTCAACCTCGGCAAAGCCGTCCACGACATGCACAAGGCGTCCAATGACCTCCGCCGCGCACGCCAGATCAGCGACCTCGTGAAGCACCAGCTGAGCCAGGTCGCCGCAGCCCTGCCAAGCGCCCCGATAGGTTCGCCAGTGGACAGGGAGGCGGCCGAGGCTGCACGGACTAGCGCTGCCGGCCAGGCTCCAGCCCGCCCCGCCGGTTCGGTTCTGCCCCCGAAATACGAGCCCACACGGACGCATACAAGCACCCGGAGCGGGAACAGCCGCCCGGACATCGAGAGATAGCACTCAGGAGGGGGACCATGAGCGAAGCGGATGGTATCGACGAGGCTCTCGAGGGCGTGTCCCGTCTCGGGCTGGCCATTGCTGGGCGGCTCGGCGAGCAGCTCGCCAGAGCACGCGAACAGGCCCTGCGTCGGGCGCAGGCGGCCGAAGAGCAGCAGGCTAGGGAGCTGCAGGCCCGGCTTGACTCCGAGCGCGCAGCTGTTCGGGCACAGCTCGCCTCGGTGATGGACAACCGTTGGTGGGAAACCGCCAGCGCCCGCGATGTTGAACGCATCCACGAGTCGGCCACGGCATGGAAAGACCACGACCCCGCAGCGCGCAGCGCGGCCGAGGTGATCCGCGACCAGGTCCGCCACCGCTATGGCCTGGACGTAGACCATCTGGGAGTCGATGAGGCGTCGCTGGCAGACGCCCTTGCGAAGGCAGAACGGGAACGCGAGCAGGCAAGCCATGAGCACGGCGCAGGCCGCGACGAGACGATGCAAACGGAACAGATGCTGGATGAGGCCGAGAAGGAGGACCGGGACCGCGAGCAAGACTCCGCCGAAGAGAACCAGCGCCCAGGGTCCCTGGGCGAAGAGACGGGCATCAGGTACGACTCAGCGAAGCGCCGACATGGACTCGCCATCAGTCTGGACGGTCTAACTGATCGCGAAGCCGTGCAGGCACGGCTCAGCGCCGATCAGGACCAGGCCAAACCGCCCAACGCTGCCGTGGCCAAGGCCCCAGAGCGCAGCCCGACGGTAGGCAAGGCACGTGGAGCCTCCGCAAAGACGAAGTTCCCGCAGCGCGGCATGGGCCGATAATCGGTGTCAGCGGTCGTCCCTGTCTGAGGATTCATTCCCGTAGTAGAAGCCGATCACAGCTGCGGCCAGTGCATTGGGACCAGCCAAGTTGGTCATGGCCTGACCGAAGTCTTCTGTGGTGAATCCGCCCCATTTCCAGATGAAGGCACATGTCAGGATGAGGTCTAAGAGGAGCACGACTCCCAAGATGCCGGCGGCGAGCCATCTCCGGGTCTGATCGGCGTGCTTCTTACGCTCCTCGGCTGCCGAGTAGCGGAAGACACTCTCACGGGACTCAAAGGAAATGACAGGCTGTGCGCTCGGCTCGATGCCCTGCGACGCCTCATCAAAGGGGTCCTGAGCCTCCGGCCCGGGTGTGCTCATTGTTCGTCGTCCAAGTCCAGGACGGCGTACACACCGTTCAGCCGGCGCCCCTCCGTCGACTCTGTCTCATGCACGGTCGCGTCGTCGTACGTGTAGTTGATCCTTCCCGAAGACTGAGAGACAGACATCATCGACTCGTCGACTCCGAAATCGAGCCACCAGTTCTCTGGTGGCCCTTCTTCGCGCAGAGCGCCAATCATCTCTTGGAACGCCTTCCAGAGCCTGGGTCTTGAAGCCAAGGCGTGGAGCGCAGCGTTGTCTTCTTGGAGATCCAGTTCCGGCACTTGCATCTCGGGGACTGGCTCCTCCGGGTGGGGGTCGCGACTCTCCGTCACGTTCGACCTCCTCATCCCCGGCTCGCGGGGTCAGATCCGGGACGACCCCGAATTGCGTACGCTCCCATGATAGCACATCATGTGTATTACATGTACATCCGGTGCACATCTGATGTTGACAGGATGGGTTTACGCAAGGATACTTGGAGTGTGGATCGAGCAGCCCACCACTGCGGCGTATCCACAACCGGGTAGCAGGGGGAACGCCGCCCACAAGAGCCGGGTAGCAAGGGGGACGCTGCCCACAAGAAAGGACGAACGTGCCATGAACCACACCAGATCAAGGCATTAGCGCTCCGCAACTAGCACGACCCAACCGCCACAACGCCACACCGCCACAGCCCGAGCCTCTGAGCATCACAGGATTCAGTCCCCGCTGGACTTAGTGCGCATTGCGCACTTTCAGTCGTACCCGGTACTGAAATACGGAGGCCTTCAAGGAGCACACACATGTCAACCATGACTGATCAACTAACCAGACTCAGCGTGAACATGAATCCAGAGACGGCCGCAGCTCTCAACGAGCTGGTTCAGCACCAGAACGTCTCGCGGACCGAGATCATTCGGCGAGCAATCGCGCTGATGAAGTTCATCGAAGATGAGCAGCGACAGGGACGGAAGATTCAGACCATGGACAGCAACGATCGGAACAAGCGCGAGCTCGTCTTGGTTTGATTCGAGAAGACGCGAGAAGGGCCCCCTTTGGAAGGGGCCCTTCTCGTCTTCCTGCCTTGGCCGTTCAGGTCGAGGGGGATCTGGCTCAGGGGACCGCGTGACGGCTTACCTGCCGTGACACCGCTCAGATGATGAGTGCTCGGTAGTCTTCCGCTCATGCTGACTGACTCGATTCCAGACCCGTTCCTATGGCTGTCGCACCATGAATGGGGCATCCTCTTGGGCGGGACTTGGGGCGCCCTCATCGCTGCCGTCTTCAGCGCAGCTATCGCCCTTTTCGTCCTGGTGAAGACCCTCCGCGCCCAGCAGGAGCTGTTCGCCAAGGCGCAGGCCGATGCTGACAAGGCACATGGCGAACAGCTTGCCGCACAGGCAAAGGCTGTCGAAGACCAGCTCGCCCATCAGAGTGCCGCTGTGAGTGTCCAGCTCAGTGCCCAGGCGAAAGAAGCATCCAAAGCCAGAGAGCTTGCGGCGCGATCTGAGTTGATCGCGCTAGTGCTCGACCTCGACGACCGCCGAAAGCCGGAGCGGATCGATGAGCTGTGTCTTCGGATCGCGGCCGCCATACATCGGTGGGGCTTTGAACTTGACGGGCCCGATGGTGCGGACTTGCGACACGAACTCGGGTTCTGGGGCGAACATCTTAGGAGCCTCGCCTGGGCCGCAGACCACGAGACGCCCTTCAAGGAGGACTACGAAGTGGATCAGTGGTTCAAGCGCGCGTGTGACCTCATGGTCTCCGCCGCAACTAACTTCAATCGGCGGGCAGATGGTGCAATCTGGGACGCCATAGAGGTGGCACAACGACTTCGGACTCACCGCGTCCCCGCGACTGCCGAGCTGCGCACATTCTGGGCCGACATGACGCCCTCGTAGCCGTGCTGGACGAGCCTTACGCGGACATGGGTTCAACGAGGCCAGCGGGGAGGCCCCGGTGGAATGGGTGGCGATCCGCTGGGCACAGCAAGGCCGGCAACGACCACTCAGGCCAGCGGTGATTCAATGCCCCTGCTTTCGGCTTTCCGGACGTAGGTCACACCGAAGGCTTTGACCTGGCGGTACTGCTGGAGTTTCACCGCGAGGTCGAAGGGGTCATTGGGGACGAACTGGAAGATATCAAGGCCGCGTCCGAGATTGATACGCCAGCCTGCGTCCGTCACTATCGAGCGATCGTGAATGGTGGCATCGAACTTCACATCGAGCGTGATACCGGCGACCGCAGCGGCCTGTTTCACGCGGAGCAGGAACTCCATCTGCTTCTGGAGCTTGTCGGAGCCTTCTGTATTTTCGCTCGTGATGAGCAGAACGTAGAGCTCATCGGCAGGGTCCTTGACGACCGCGAGTGCCTCTAGGAGTTCCATAAGGTTACGGGCCTGATGGAACTGGCGGATGTAGGGGTCGGTGATGGTTATCTCGGTGGCCCCGCGCAGGTAGGGCACCAGGATTTCTGTGAAGGACACCCCGCGCTGGTTCTCCTGGTACTCGCGATGGCCCTCGAAGAGCACAGCTGCAGGGAGCGCTGTTGAGGGGGAGGCCGTCCGGGCGCTTGCGTCATCCCCACCTCCCTGCTCATCGATGCCATCCGGCTGGTCATCGTCCTCGGCTTTGACTTGGCGATTGCGATGGTAGTGGGCAGGGTATTCGTCTTCCTCGAGGGTCGTGACCGAGTGCCAGGAGCCCGCGTTGTCGAGGTAGCCGAAGTTGACTTCGGGCATAGTGCCGTCGATGCGCAGGATCTGGTCCTTCACACGCTTCCGGCCCTCGATGGCGAGCCGGAGGATCTCCTCGATCTCCTCTGATGAGGCGTCGCCATGGGGGTAAAGGATCTTCATGAGTCCAGAGAAGGTCTTGTGGATGCCATCTCGGTCGCGGGTGGAGATGTCGGACCCAAGGGTGAAGTGGGCCTGGTATCGGTCGGAGTAGTCGAGGTTACGCATCGATTTGAGGACTTCTGCGATGTAGTCGACGACGAAGCCATAGCCTTCGGAGAACATCTCCCCGCGGATGGTGTCGACCTCCCACCCGGGAATGTAGTGGTGTAGGCGGTCTAGATAGGCCGAGTCGTGGTAGCTCTCGGGCAGCTCGTCGAAGAGGTCGGAGTGCTTCAGCATGTAGGGCACATTGTGGGACGTGTTGCCGACAAACACCATGGACGCCTCGGCGCCGAGGGTTTCGACGCCGCGGGAGAAGGACTTGTTCGCCATGTAGTTCTTCATGATGTCGACGAGCGCCTTGTCGGTGCGCTTCTTCCTGCCGGCGAACTCGTCGAAGGCGACGACGTCCCAGTAGCCGACCAAGCCGATTCGCCCGTTGGAGTTGTTGACGAAGAGCTTGGGTACGGTGATCTCGCCGCCGGAGATCAGCATCCCGTGCGGGGAGAACTCCGAGAAGATGTGCGACTTGCCGGTGCCCTTGGGGCCAAGCTCGACGAGGTTGTAGTTGCGTTCAACGAACGGGATCAGGCGGACGATCTGGATCAGTTTGTCGCGTCGGCCGAACAGTTCGGGATTGAAGCCGATGGACTGGATGAGCAGGTCGATCCATTCTTCGGTGGTGAAGCCTGCACGCGAGGCGAGGTATCCGTCGTAGTCGAAGTGCGAGAGCTGGATCGGCTTGATGGATCCCAGGATCCAGGGCACGACGCGGGCGTTCTCAGAGTGCATGTACTCGATGTCGCAGATGCACCAGACGCCGCCAACTAGGAGCTTGGGATGGGCCTTGACGATGTTGGGCTCTACGAGCACCTGGCGGATGCCCAGGTTAGCGAATTCGGCCTCATAGACGTCGTCCTTCTCGTTGAGAGTGACGGTGACCTTGTCGATGACCTTGTAGCGGCCGAGTTCCCGGATGGTGGACTTGACGAGCTCGGATTCACTGCGGTGGACGTAATGGTCGGCGAGGATCTTGCGCACGGATTCGATGCCAGCCTGGATTGTGGCCTCATCGTCGGAGGCGGCGTACTGGCCGAGCAGATACTCCAGGACGTAGGAGGGCACGATCGCGTTGCCCTTCACGGCCCTGACGAGATCCTTCCGGACGACGACGCCGGGGAAGAGCAGATTGATCTTGTAGTCAAGGTCGCTCTTGGCCGGAGTGGTGGCGTCGGGCAGATCTTGGTCCATCTGGCTCATGTTCGTTGCCTGCCTTAGAAGTCGAAGTCCGTGGTGAAGGATCGCCGCAGGGTGTAGGTGGCCTTGGCGTATGGCCGCCACTGGCTGGTGTTCGGGATCAGCTCCTCGAGGCGGAACTCGACGGCCTTGTTGTTGAAGGCGTCCGCGTCTTGGCTGAGCAGCATCTGCGCGTTCTGGTAGCGGTCGCGCTTGTCGGCCGACTCGCGGTCGAAGACGAACTCGGGTGCGTTCGAGATGAGTGTGTTTCCGACCCAGAGTCCGGCGCGCAGGGAGCGTGCCTGGACCTTCTCGCTTGCCGGTTCGGTCTGGAAGAGTTTCACGACGAGTTGGCCGGTGGTGATCTTGTCCGATTCGGGGAGGATCTCAACGTTGACCCGTCGGGTGTCGCTCTTGCGCTTCTTGTTGATGGCGAGCACCGGCACGACAATCTCCTGGAGCGTGGCTCCACCGTGGACGAAGCGGGAGCCGCCGCCGGCGAGCTTGAGGCGGTGGATCGATTTGGGAATCTGGACCTCGAGGTGGCTTTCGAGGCCGAGCTGGTGGGCGTCGAACGTTGCGAAGGCTGCGTCCTGTTTCAGGCCGTTGCCGAGTACGTATCGGCGGTTGGTGACCTTGATGTCGTCGCCTTGGGGCTTGGTGGACAGATAGAACGGTTCGGCGAGTGGGTCGTCTTGGAACAGGAAACCGTGGTCGGCCGTGATGAAGATGTTGGTGGCGTTCGCGCCCGCGAGCTTCTTCACCAGGTCGACGAGGTCGCGCAGGGTGTCGTCGACAGCCTCGAAGACCATCTGTTCGGTCCCAGGCTTGTCTCCGGTGGCGTCAATGCGGTTGTGGTAGACGTATAGGACCCGGTGGGCCTTGTAGAGCTCGCGGCGTGCTTCGGGGCTCATGGCCTTGAAGTTCTCGGCCTGGATGGCGGTCCCTCCGACTGACTCGAGGATCTTGCTGCGGAAGGCGGTGCCGTTGGTGGGCTGGCCGTCGGCGAGGACGGTCTTGGCGTCGGTGGAATGCTTGAGGGTCTGGTGAGGGAGAAGGGCGGCCATGCCTAGCTGGGTGTAGCTGGGCAGTACGCCGAGCACGGCGTCGAGTGAGGCGTCGAAGCGGTCCTCCTGGCGGATGCGGGAGCACAACTCGTCGGCGACCTCATAACGGAGGGCGTCGGAGATGATGACGGCTGCCTTCTTGTCGCCGTCGCGAATGAGGGTCTCAATGTGGTCGCTGTAGAACGACGTCTGAGGACGGAGGGAGAGAGAGCGCCAGGTGACGACTTGGTCGACCTGCTTCTGCCAAACGCTGCCTAGCTCGTAGATGAACTTGTTCGTGTAGCGCTTCTCTATCTCTCGCTGCAGCGGCCCGAGGGGGTGATTGCCCTCATAGGTGCGGACGGCAACTGTGAACTGGCGGTATAGCTGATCGATCCTGAACCAGTGGTCGCGGTAGAGCTCCAAGCCTTGATCGAAGGACTGGATAGAGGCGTCGAATGTGCTCAACGCATTGAGTAGTTCGGAGCCCGCGCTGAGGGCGTTGTACAGCTTCCTGTAGCCGTCAATCCAGACGCTGGTGTGACGGGCACGGATAACGTCGGCCACCTCGCGGGCGGAGACTCCCTGATCCGCGATCGCGCGCGCGAGATCGCTGATGATCTTCTGGTCAACCTCTTCAAACGTGTCGTTATCAACGAGGTCGCGGAAGCTGATGTCTTCGATGGTGGCGGCGTATGAGAGATCTCGGGCCGCTCGTTTGGCCAACATGGCGAGGGCATCCTGGCTCCGGCGATCGTTCCGGAAGCCGGCGAAGTCGAGCTGGATATTGCGCAACCCACCGGGTCTCTCAGACTTGAAGCCGTCCATGGCACGTCGGAAGATCCAGAGCACGAAGTCCTCGATGCTGGGCGCGTCACTCTCGTAGCCATAGATGGATGCGACGCCACGCCAGAAGAAGCCATCGAGACCGAACTCGATCAGTTGACGGTACTTGGTGGCTGTGCCATTGGCGTTCTCGACCAAAAGGCTGCGAGTAATCTCCATCAGCGTGTGTTCACGCTGGGAGAGGAGGACCGCGCTCATCTTCGCCTGGAGTGTGCGTGCATCGTCATTGGGGCTTAGCAGAGTCTTGAGGGTCTGCAGCCGTTTTGTGGCATTAAAGAACTTCTCATGGGTCGTTAGCACCTCAGCGATGCCAGGTGCAGTGAGTCCGAGCTCATGAGTCAAAAGCGCCGTGCGATCAGCTGTGAAGATCCCGTACGCTAGCTCGAGGTCGAGCAGCCAGTTCCCTATCCCGCTCGGGACCGGCCCCACCCGATAGACCAGGAACTTCGCCCTCGGTTCGACCTGAAGCAGCCGGTTCTTGATGCCAAACTCATTGTCGTTGACACGGACAACGCTTACGTCGGGGAGACGGAGATCGTCCACATCCGTCGTGTACTCCCCCTCTGGGTCGTGCCAGAACACCACACGTTGGCTTTCAAAGCGGCGGGCGAGCATGCCCCGGACTGAGACGTCATTCATCGGTTGCCCCCAAGCCCACGATCTTCTTCAAGGCGGCGCCCAGCTTGG
Organism: Sinomonas sp. T428B; assembly: GCF_056780155.1. Lineage (NCBI taxonomy): Bacteria > Bacillati > Actinomycetota > Actinomycetes > Micrococcales > Micrococcaceae > Sinomonas > Sinomonas sp. T428B. The sequence goes on from NZ_JBRAZR010000002.1 coordinate 42,178, forward strand.
GATAGTTCGCCTTCACCCCTTCATCGAGGTTGATCGCGAGGTTCTGGGACGCCAGCGGGTAGAGCACGTCGTGCTCGTACTCGCTCAGTTCTACGAGCATCTTGCGGATTCGATCAGCCTCCATCACATTGTTGGAGCGTTCGGCCTGCTCAAGATTCGCTTTCAGTTTCCCCTGAAACTCTCGGAGATACTCGTTGAGGACTGTTGATGCAGTCGACGGTGTGTAGCGGTGCATGTAGACGAGCGCGTTGAAAGAGCCCTTCGGGCTGGAAAACAGCCAGTAGATCGGACGCTTTTTGTATCGCTGCACATGATCCTTGTAGAAGGATTTCACGAAGTACTCACGCAGGTTCTTCACGTCAAGCGACGCAGTGACAAAGCGCAAATTCTCTTCGAAACTCTGCTCACCGAAAGCGACCCGAAGGAACTGGCGGAACCGGGCAACAATATCGTCCTCGAACCACTCGCCATCGACGATTGGGATGACGTTGTCCTCGTCCGGGGCAAATGTGGGAGAGGGTACCTTTGCCATATAGTCTTGCAAGGTGGCGCCTTGGTCGGCCAAGATAAGCCCCTGTTGGTCCAAGCTGTAACGACCAAACATGCAGCCAATCGCGTAGGAGACTAGATCGCGCATCGCATCGGCTCGCTGGAGCGACTCATATTTCTCCGCCGTCTTCCCAGGACCGTAGGCAAACTCTACATTTCGGTTTAGCGACACACGGTGAAGAGGTATGTCAAGCGGTACTTCATCCTCAACGCCGTAAGCCTCGGCGACGATGCGGTTATTCTCCGATTCGAGCCGCTGTTGCTCGAGTGAGAGCTCTCGCCACTTTCTTGACCAGGCGTCAACGTTGTCTTGGAGCAGTCCCGGCGCGTAATCGAGCAGTGAAGGTCGCGTGAACTCCCATGACGTCTCGAAATCGTCCCAGTCGGCGCGGGACGCTCGCTTCAGGGCCTCGACGCCAGCGGCCGCTCCTGGGATGGCAATATATGGAAGTGCCGCGATTGCCTGTCCGGTGAAATTGACTGTAGGCGCCATCGCCCTCAGAAGAGCCGATGCTACGCTCGAATTGCCCAAGGCCAGGACTGAGTATTCATCCAACTCGGACTTTAAGTAGAGATTCTTGCTTGCCGAATCTGCGATAAAGCCGTGGGGGTAAAAGCGGAACGAGGGATCTGCTGTTCCGATTTTACCCAGGGATACGGATGGCAGAAAATACCATCGCTCACTTCGAATCTGCTTCGAATATGATACTCGGAACTTCTCCTCAATAAATCGCTTGAGCGCCGCGCCGTCATCGTGCCAATTGATTAGGGTATCGGCATTCCCGTACCATCTGCGGAATCCGCCCCCATTATTTATGGGGAACCATTTTGCTCCGCTTTCCTTCGCCTTCAATCGCGACTGCGCAGTGAGGCAGGTGTTTCGCTGCTGGACCTCCCACCAAACTCGCTTGAATTGATTGTTGTCGGTGGAGGTAAGACCCTCGCGGGGTTGAGCGACTTCCCCCAGCGCCCTCCCTCTGGCGAATGCGGCTCGCATGGCTTCAGAGAGCCAGTAGGCGATTGGTGCTCCGGGGATCACGGTCAGATCGGAACCCGAAGCGCTGAAGGTACGACTATCAGTTGGGGTGCGTACTGCCTCGAGGAGGTCTCGGCGTTTCGCCGCCTCGCCGCCACCATCGACCACCCTGAAGTAAACCGCTGACTTCGTAGGGTTGCCGCCCCGCTCAAGTACAAAAGCCACTGTCGAAACAACTGACCCGCCGATCGAATCAAAGGCACGTTCACCCAGGTGGGCCATTGTCGAAGGCGGGTCCGCGGTGACGATCGACTTCCTGAGCGCTTCATACGATGAGATGAACATCCATGACTGCATGGTGATCATCGCCGTCGATCCGTGTTCGAGTGTAAGTCCGAGGCAACGCTGAATGAACATTGCAAAGAGGTCGAACTTTGAGCTTGGATAATGCTTCTTTGCAAATTCAGTGAGGCGCGAATCCATGTTCTTGCTACCCATGTAGGGCGGATTCGCGATAGCGACGTGGTAGCGACGGGCTAGGTGTTCGGCTTGGACCACGACTCGCTCAGCACGCCTGAGAACGTCGGCAAGGAGAATGTCTCCTCGGTCATCAAGCTGAGCGATATGCCGCTTTATTCGAGCAGTCAGTTCAGGGTCCGGCTCAATCAGTGACCCAAGGGTGTCGGCATGCTCGAACTGATTCCAGAAGGCCAATTCTGCATACCGTTCACCACCACCACCAGCCAGCAGGAACGCGATTTCGGCCGGAGTGAAGCGGATCGGGTCGATCACGCAAATGTTTGGCTCTACCTGCTTTCTAAGGAACGTGCGCTGCTTGGCGCGAGCCTTCATCGTGAGCGCGAAAGCCGCGAGTGATCCAGCACGAGGGTCAATCTCAGTGCCGTACAGGTTGTTCGCCAGGATCAGCGTAGGAATCTCGGCTGGGCTGTAGCCCTCCTCCTCGTAGATTGCATAGAGCAAGTCGAAAGCGTAGGTGAGCATGTGTCCCGAGCCGCAGGCTGGGTCAATAATCTTCAGGTCTTCGGGTTTGGCGATCTCAAGGAAGTCAGTAGCCTCCTCCACCGGTGCGACGTAATAGTCCATCTGATTGGCCAAACCAGAGGACGGACGATTGAGCATCCAGAGCCGACCGAGCGAGTTCTCGACGAGATAGCGGACGATCCAGTGCGGGGTGAACAGCTGTGTAGCGGCCGGGATCTCATCGGCGCCAGCCTTCTTGTTCTTCTTGAGCGCGGCGAAGACCTCATCCTTCCGCTCCGAGATGTAGAACTGGTAGAGCCAGCCGATCACTTCAACGTCCCGACAGACCTCGGCCGTCAGCACCTTCGAAGCTCGACTCCGGACTGAGTCGTGGGCGAGTAGGTTGGCTGGGATCAGCACCTCTGTGAAGTCGCCTTCGGGCTCAAAAATGAAGGGCATCGAACGGTTCCAATGACGACAGAACTCTGTCAGTAGCAGGGCGTACGCCTCGCCCTGCGGGTCAACGCTGCTCCGAGTCCCGTCAAGCAGGGCAGTGACCACTTCGGCCGTCTCTTGACGCACAATCTCCGTGTCGATGATGCCGCGCTTGGCATCGGCCAGGATCTCGGGCTGACCACCCTCAACACCTGCCTGTGGTGACACGACGCCAACGCCTGTATAGCCATTTGCGTCCATGAAGCGCAGGGCAATGATCCTGTTGAACCAGGTATAGGCAACCTTCTCGGCGACCAGTGCTCGCCCCTTCTCCCCAGCTCCGGCATCGGTCACGGCCCTTTCAAGGGCGGCGACGGCTTTCGGTTGCTCGACCCGTTCCAGTGATGCTGGCGCCAGGACGGCGGCGACGCGCGCAGTGACCTCGGCGATGAGGGCAGTCCGTGCCCAGATAGCGAACGACTTAAGCGGTGCGGTTTCCATCAGAGCGAGATTCGCTTTCCATCGTTTAGGGCATGGACGAGCGCCGCCCTGAGGGCCGTGAGGTAGTTATCGACGTCCTCCTCGGTCTCAAGGACGCCGACGACGCCCTTTGCGTAGATTGTCTTGACTGAGACAGTCTGCTTTTGGCTGCCTACTCCCTCGCCGCTGTTCTCCTTTGCGGCGGCGAGCTCGTCGAGGAGTCGCGGATAGATGGTGGCTTCGAAGCTGGAACTAAGTTCACGCAGGACTGCGATCTGGGTCTCGGTTCTGAGCCGTCCTATGAGTGCGTCGATGCGGCGAACGACGCTCTGCTGGGTGTCCTTGCCGGCGTTGGTATAGAACTCAGTTCCCATCAGGTCTGCTTTCCGAGCAGCGACCGCGTCGAGGGCCGTCGAGCGATCTGCCTCGACGGCTGCGTCAATCTGCGAGCGGAGTGCGTCGGCTGCCTGCCTGAGCTGTGTCATCTTGTTGCCGCGGAAGGCGCTGCGATCGGCAAGGCCAGCCCTCACTGCATCAGCTGCCTCAGCGGGGAGGTAGCCGAGATTGGTGGCGTGGGCTGTCAGGAGGGATGTGGCGTCGTCGTAGATAGTGCGCTGGCCGCCCTTGAGGAAGGCTTGTATGGGGTCGATGAGGTCCTCTTTGATCTCGAGGAGGTCCTCCCCCAGATTGAACTCGGCCAAGTACCATTCATCGGGCTTGCCGACTGCCTGTCCGAGGAGGGCGATCGGGCCGGCGAGCTGGTCGACGAAGGGGTACTTCGAACTGATGATGATGGCGCCGAGTTCATCGAGGCGGCCCTTGAGCTTGTCGGCGGTGTGGCGGGCGAGCTCGATGGGGTCTGTGGGTGGATTGGATTCGTCGAAGAAATCGCTGCAGAACTTCCGGAGTGCGTTGACCTTCCGGTCGTCGTACGACTTCTGAAGTGCGATGACGATATGGGCATGCTTCTGTGTATTGCGCAGTGCCGTGGCCACCTCAGTGCGTTTGAGGACGTTGCCGTCGACCTTGAGCGTGACCTTGGAACCACCTACAAGGGAGCCGGTGACGACTTCGATCGACGCGAGATCCCAGCCATAGGGCTTGCCCTGGAAATGGTCGACGATCGTCTTGATCGTGACCTGCTCCCCCCGTCTGTCGCGCTGAAGGATGAAGGACAGGACTTCCTCGCCGGGCACCGTGAGCTTTCTGAGGGCGTCAGCATCGAAGAGGCCCCTGTCTGGGTTGGCTGCGCCGTCGACCTGTTGCTCACTGTACGCAATGCCGTTCAGGAGGCTGAGCTGGGTGTACGTCCGACTAATGAGCTCCTGGAACCCATCAGTGACCCGGCCGATGGGGTCGCTGGAGGTGGAGGCGAAGTCGGCCGCGTTGATGATGAGGTCGGCGTTGCCGACGGAGCGCCGGAGGCGGGTAACGAGCTCCTTCTCCCGCTCGATGTTCTGTGCGCCCTTGGAACGGAGAATCTGGTCCTCGATGGCGGTGAGTGAAGTGGTGTGCTTACGCTTCGTGTACTTCTCGGTCTTGATCAGCAGCCGGAGATCGGAGAGGACCCGCTCATCCGGCCCGAGGATGACACGCAGCTCGTCTTTGCCTGCACTATGCATCCGGATCTCGTCGGGTGAATGGGGATACTCGGGTGTGATGAAGTGGATCGAGAGCTCGCGCTGCTGCCCGTGGACCTGGTCGTCGAGCTTGAATCCGAACGGGAAGTCCTGGCCGTTCTTGGCGTAGCGGATCTTGTTCGCCTTGATGACGTCACCGGAGAGGATCTTAAAGAGTCTGGCCGAGACCTCTGAAGCGTCGATGTCGACGTTCTTGATCTCCTCCTCGATCACTTGTTCTTCATTTGTGAGGTACTCGTAGACGTTGCCGTTGCGCTGGATGTAGGTCTGGGCTTCCAGGAGAGCGAGAGCTTCCTGGACCTGCTTGGACAGCTCGGGCAGATCGGTTCCGAACTTGTCGTAGACGAGCACGGTGAGGTTGCGCGGGGTGGCGTGGAAGCTCTCAACGTACTTGACGAGGAAGAGTGCTTTAAGGAGCCGGACCGCGAGTTCGTTTTCGAGGTTGCGTTCGGCGACGTCGATGGAGCGTTGCGCAGCGGACTTCAGAGAGGCTCGGATGCCGGCGAACATATGGTCGAAGGTTGCTAGCCGGCCCACTTCTACATTCCCGATGTCCTTGGCGACCTGTTGGACGACGCCGAGCATGGAGCGTTCGCCAACGGAGCTGTTCCGGCCCTCGAAGACGTTGTGATCGGAGATTCCTTCGATGGCTGCCTGGAATAGGGGGAACTGGTAGCTGACGAAGGGGTAAGTGCCGACGAAGTGTGCTTCGTCGGTGTAGTTGCGGTAGGTCTTTGCGCCGTCGACGAAGTTGAAGAGAGTCTTGAAGTTGGCGGACTCAGCGGCATATATGCCAGCGAGCTGGGCGGCGCCGATGTCGTTCTTCTCCAAGAGTCGCTTGCGGATGACTTCCTCGACGTCCGCGCTGGTTAGCTTGATGCGGGTCTTGAAACGGGCCTGGATCTTGGAGAAGTCGTTGCCCTGCTCGCGGGTACGGTCGCCGACGACCTTGTCCATGTCCTCCTGGGAGGTGACGAGTAGCCAAGCGCGGCCCTGGCATTTGGTGTTCAGGCTCTCGGCGATGGTCTGCAGGTTGAGCATCAAGTGGGTGTTGGACCCGATGAATTGACCGACCTCGTCGACGAAGAAGTTCAGCCGAAACCCCTCGGGCTGGGTGTCGAGCCAGCCCTTGACCTCGTCGGCGAAGTCTTCGATCGAGACGGAGTAGGAGGCGGAATACTCCTTGATGATGCCGTCGGCGGTGCTGCCGTTGACCTCGGCAAAGGCGCGGTCGATGCTGGGGCCCTCGAGGGCGCTCTGCTCGCGGCCTTGGGTCCAAGGGATGCCGGCGATTCGTTCGAAGGCTTCCTTGAAGGCTTGATACTGGCCGCGGCTGTCGAGGTCGCGTTCGAACCGAGCGACGTGGCCTTGGTTGCCGTAGTAGCCGCGGCTCTCGTCGAAGACCTTGACGAACACCTTGAGCAGGGCATCGGTCTGGTCCTTGGTGATGAGGGTGGCCTTCTGGTCGATATTGAACAGCAGACTCTTGGCAGGTATACGGGCGGCCTTATCGAGCAGCGGCGGGAGGAAGGCGTCGGTGGCCTTCGTGCGGAAGGTCTCAGAGACCTGCTCGCGCGGGAAGGTCTGGCCTTCGACGTCCCCGAGGAGGTGGGCGAGCATCTTGAGCATGTGGGATTTTCCGGATCCGAAGAAGCCCGAGATCCACACCCCGTTAGCGTTGGTGTACTGCGTGTAGGTCTCAAGGAGTAGTTCGAGTCCCTTTGCGGCCTCATTCGTGAGGACGTACTCCTCGACCTCCGTGCCAAGGTGAGCAGTGTCGTCGGCTTTGATGACGCCCTCGATGGGACGCTGAACATCCTTGGCAAAGATCTGGTTGAGCAGCATGGTCACGCTTCCTGTTCCAAGATGTCCTTGGCTCGGTAGTACTGGTCGTCCTTGAGGCGGCCGAACAGCACTAGTGATGATCCGAGAGTGTCGGACTGTTCATAGCGGCCGGGGAAGAACATGAGCATGGGTTTGCCCGTAACCACGCTCTGGAGGTTGTTGAGCACATTGTGGGATCGGATGAAGGGGAAGACCTCTCCAATACCCGTGAGGAAGAAGATGTCGAATGCCCCTGCAGCACTTAGGCGATCACGGATGGCGGGGGCAATGTGGATCTGGGGGTCGAGCATCCCTTGGAGCATTTCGCGGAAGTCGTCCTTGCTCTGCTTTGGCTCGATCGCCAGCACCCGGTCCCACACGCCCCGGCTCTTGAGTATGTCGACGGCGAGGTCGTAGAGGTTAATCTCGAAGACCTCGATGCCTTCGCGCTTGAGGCGGCTCTTGACCCGCTTCTTCGCCGCGGCCACCTGCAGGGCGTGCTCAGGCGGGTAGTGGTAGATGAAGAAGGGGACTTCGTTGCTGAGGCCTTCCATCTGCAGGAACCGTCTGCCGCTGAGGACGGCGAAGAGGTGGTCTTCTTGCTGGGCGAGGTCGATGCTGCTCATCGGGCAATCGTCCCGGTCGGGAAGTAGCGGATGTCGGACGGTATGCGGGCAGCGAGCAGATCAACAACCCGCTCGGACAATGAGACAGGGGCTATGCGGCCCTCGTCGGTGAGGAGGCCAGCCTCCACTAGCATCTTGAACACGTTTGACCGAAGCTTCTGCAGTGTCGAGTCTTTGACCTTTGCGAGCTCTCCATGCCAGACGGCCTTCGTCCGAACGAAGCTGTCGAAGTCGCCGTAGTCCAAGGTGGAGGCCAGAACGAGGAACCTCTCCCGTACGACCTCCTCGGCGAACTCCCCGATGAATTCGTACCGCCGGCATGCGGCTGCCCACATAATGTGGCCGCGCTCCGAGGCTGTAGCAACCGTAAGGAGCTCGATCTCGGATTCAGTGAGTGTTGAAAGGCGTTTCACTGTCTCGCGAACCAACCGGACCCCGCTGCGATAGGTGCGTGCCTGGAGAAGGTTGTCTTGGACGGCAAGGTTACGAACGGACTCCCAGGCGTGGTGCTCGAGGTAGAGCGGTGCAAGGAGCGTTGCCTCGCGGGTGAGGAGTGTGCCGGTAGTGAACGAGAGGGCGTACCGCACAGCGGGCACGACTTCCCCATTCATTGATTCCTCGTTCCTCTCACCTGATTTCCTTCGAACTATCGTCAGGCGCATCGATCATGCATCGCCGGAGCTCCCGTCCGACGAACCTGCGCTACCGCTTCGGACCCACTCATCGACCTCGCTCGTTTGGAACTTCCAGAGCCGCCCCACCCTGTGGGCGGGCAGGCCCTTCTCCGCGATCCACGCGTACACGGTCTCCTTCGTAACCCCCAGGTGAATCGCAATGTCGTCGGCTGAGAGCCAAGGGTTGGGCATGAAACCTCCAGCCGATCGGTAGCGCTAAGAATCAGTTCCTCCAAGTGACCGAAGGAAGCCGGGTCTAACCCCGTTTCGCTATGTATATCAGGTTGAGCCCTGTCGGGGTTAGAACAGCCCGACCGGCGGTTCCTCACACGGCAGTGGTCCGAGCTTTGAGCGATGGCCATCTTCTGGGCTGCAGCCCTTGAACGGCCCGTCAGCGGAGAGCAGGATCCCCATGTGGTGATCTGCGTGGTCGCGCCACCAGACGCTCATCCCAGTGACCCCGTCCAAGCGAAGATGCTCCCATGCGCGCCAAAGTGCTTCGAGGCGGCTGATGGCCTCGGCGTGCTTCCACCACTGGGGGCACCAGGTGGTCCCGCCTCCGGGATTAATCTGCCGCCGGTACACGAGGGAAAGGTGCTCGCTGACGAAGGTGGCGAGGTTCGGAAAGAACAGCTCGGGTACGGCCTCGATCGTCTCGTCCTCGGGCTGGCCGTCGTCGACGAACTCGTCGTCCCACTCCCCCAGGCCCTCACTCATCGGAGGTTCCGGCGGCGGCGACCCAGCGGCTGCCGGTGCTGGCGGCCGCCGGCCGATTTGCAGGGTCGTGGCCTGCGGCCGAGGCCGCCACTGCCGCCGCATGCGGCCCTTTACTCCAAGGGACGGTCTTCAGCAGCGCGGCGGGGGCACCGGAGGCGAACATGACCGCGCGGCCCCGCGGGAGCGCGGCGAGGTCGGCGACGTCGAGGGTGCGCTCTTTGCGGTCGTCGTCGTGGCTGTAGGAGGTGCCCTGCCTCGAGCGGCTTCTAGTGGTGTTGGAGTAGCGGTACTCCCCCACGAGCTGGGCGAGCTCGTTGAGGAACTCTGACTCGGCGACGCCGCCGCCATAGACCTTGATGTTGGCGGCGCTCCAGAGCTTGCGCATGCCGTCCCGGCCCCAGACCTCCACGCCTTGTGACCAGGACTGGAGGATGGTCATCAGGATGATGCCGCGGGAGCCATAGTGGCTGTACAGGTTGGGGAGCTCGCGCCAGCGGCACACGTTCGCGGCCTCGTCCAGCACGCCGACCATCGGGGTGGCGAGCCGTCCGCCGCGGGAGTGGACGGCGAGCTCTTCGGCGGCCTCCACGACGGCGACGGTCAGGGCGGTGACGAGCGGGCTGGCGGTGCCCTTGCCCTCCTTGGACAGGCTGTACAGCGTGCTCTTGGACTGGAGGAATGCTGCCGGGTCGAACTGCGGCCGGCTGTCGTCGGCGCTCTGGGGGGTGACCCATCGGGCGACCTGCCGGTTGGTGAGGCAGGAGGCCATCTGGAGCGCGGTGCCGTAGACGCCGCCGCGCTGCTTCTCGGGGGCGTTGACGATGCCGGCGACGGCGTTGGAGGTCTGGCTGTAGCCGTGGACCTTGAGGATGTCCACGGCCTCGTCGTCGGCTGGGCGGGTGAGCCAGGTGTGGACCTGTGTGATCGGGCGGTCGTCGAGGGCGGCGGCGAGCAGGAGGCCGGCCAGGAGGTCCTGGCCGGCGGGGTCGAAGTAGGCGTCCGTCTTGGCGTCGGGGCCGCGTGAGCCGGCGGCGAAGTGGTCGGCAAGGCGGGCTGCACGGACCTCGTCGGTCACGTAGGAGAGGGGGTTCCACCACCAGATGGGCTCCTCGAGCGCGACGGCCTGCGGGTCGAAGACCCAGACTGGGCCGTCGGCGGCGCGCACGTCGCGGGTGTGGTCGACGATGTCGCGCTTGTTCGAGGTCACCAGGACGGCGCCGGGGGCGGCGAGGATCGCGGGGATCGCCCGGGAGGTCGTCTTTCCTGTGCGCGGTCCCCAGATGTCGATGTGCATGTCCTCCCAGGAGCCGTAGACCGTTTGGCCGCCCAGGACCGTCTTGCCGACGGGGACACCGGGCGAGTCCTTCACGCCCAGGCGCTCTGCAGTCGCTGTGGCACCGCGCAGGCTCAGTGCCCGCAGGTCCTTGCCCTTGGCCATGTGCTGTGCGGCGACGTCCACCCGAGAGCGCCGGGAGCGGCGGCGCAACATGGCACGGACCACCAGAACGGCCACCAGCACGACTATCGCGCCGAAGCCGACCAGCACCCACGTGGCGGCCGCCGGCCAGATGACCGCCCCCGTGAACAGGCCGATGACCAGCTCGAACGGGTTCGCCGGCAGTACCTGGCCGTCGTCGGCCAGCAAGGATCCCAGATGGACGGCGCCCGTGACGGAGCCGACTCCGAGCACCACGGCGGCGATGAAGATCCAGAGCAGGATCGTCTCGCCGTCGAGCTGGGAGCGCTTGCCGCTGGTCGGTGCACCCATCAGTTCTCCCCTCCGTCGTGCCAGCGCTTGTTGGTGTCGTGCAGCGATTCCTCCACGCTGGTGAGCTTGAGCGCGACCGGGATGCCCGGGCGGCCGCCGACCTTGAAGAGGAACTTCCCCAGGCCGGGACGGACGCGCTTGCGGGAGCCGCCGACGTCGGTCCACGACCCGGGGTCGGCCCAGGAGATGAGGCGGGCCTGCTCGGCGCGTGAGAGCGTGACAGCCTTGTTCAGCTTCTCCATCTCGCCACTGGGCAGCGCGCCGCAGACGACCATGCCCGAGCGCTCGACGAAGCCGCGGGCCTTCATCCGCTCGGACTCGGTGGGCAGGGCCTCCAGGTCGCTCATGGTGTGGGTGATCATGGCCTGGCCCACGCCCTCGGTGCGGTTGAGGCGGGTCAGGGAGTCGACGCGGTCCACCATTCCCTCGCCAGAGCGCAGCGCCCGCCACAGTTCGTCCATGACGACGAAGTAGTTCCGCCGCGGCTCGAGGCCGGCATCGGCCAATGCGTGGGCCACCTGGACGGTGGCGAACCCGGTCGACCAGCAGGCCAGCAGGCAGGCGGCCTGGATGTCCCGCTGGGTGTCGGAGATCCCCGAGAGGTCGAAGACCACTGGCTTGGTGAGGTCCATCGGCTGGTCCGTGGGCTTGGAGAACATGTCCGAGAACCGGCCCGAGCCGTCGAGTGAGTAGAGCGACTGCCGCAGCTGGTCCGTCGCGTCGAGGTACCGTTCCATGTCGCCGCGGTCCAGTGCGATGTCCCGCAGTTCGGCGGGGGCGTCCTTGATGACCTCGATCAGGTCCCCGATCAGCGGGGCCCGGTCCAAGCGCTCGTCCAGGATGTGCAGGGCACGGTCGATCAGGGATTCCTCATGGGCGCTGGGCTTCTGGTTCCGCACGATCGTGATCAGCGCCGTGACCATGTTCAGGCGCCGGTTGTGCGAGTCGGCCATGAGCTGCTCGGCCAGCTTCTCGGCCTTCACGGCGGCCGCGAGCAGGCCCGCAGAGGTATCCCGGTCCACAAACCGGCTGGCCTCGTCCCGGTGCTCTTCTGCCGCGGCGAGCAGCCGGACGGCCGCTCCTGTGGCCTCGCCCGGGTCGAGGACGTTCAGGTGGCCACGGCCGGGTCCCAGGCTGATGACCTGGCCCCCGAGAGCACGGATGAGGTCCACGTAGTCCGGCTTCAGGTCCCCCAAGATCAGGGGGCTGATCCCTCGGCCGGCCAGGCCCAGGACGATGTGCCGCACCAGCGTGGACTTGCCGTAGTGCGGCAGCCCCAGGACGAACATCGAGGGGTTGTTGATCATCCCGTGCATGAACCAGCTGATCGGGTCTCCCCCGAAGGGTGCGCCGGTGTCCGTGTGGACGCCGATCGGCACACCCAGGATCGGGGTGCCGCTGCCGCCCACGAAGGGCCACAGCCCGCAGACCTGGACGGAGGTGCCCCGCCACTCGTCGGCGGCCGTGACGAACACTGCTTCGCCCTGGCCGCCCCCGCGCCAGCCGCGGAGGCCCGGCCGGCGGGCGGCGGCCGGTGCCGGCGTGCTCGAGCTGCTCCGGGACAAGGGGGGCTTGCGCTTCGTCCTGCTGCCGAACTTCACATCGCCTCGCGGATCTCTTCAGGCACCTTCAGGTGCTTGGGCAGGACCAGGCCGAGCGGCAGGGAGGCTGCGAACGCCGAGTCTTGGGAGCCGTAGGCCCGTCGCAGCAGCAGGCGGGCAGAGGGGCCGAGGTTGCCCTCCACGACGGCCACGGCATCGTCCAGGCCTCGGGGGGACAGCACGGTGGCCGTGACGACCATGCCGAAGTTCAGCAGACCAGCTCCCTTGGCCTCTTCCGCTGCCGTGGCCTGCGCAGCGCGGGCGTCCACAAGGGAGCGGGCTGTGGGGCGATTGGTCGAGGAGGCCCGGGTTAGGGCGTTGGTCTGGTCCGACTCCACGATGGCCGCGGCTCTGCCGGACTCGATGGGCCGGTATAGCAGCGTGACGCGCTTGCGGTCGATCTCTCCGTGAGGGGCCACGAGACGGGCGAGCACGGAGGCGAGGACGTGGCCGCGCGGCGCTCCGGTCATGGTCCAGGACATCGACTGGCCGGAGTCGTGGCGGTAGCTGTCCCAGCCGGCTTGGTGGGCGGACGGGCCGACGTCGCCCCAGGATAGGTCGACCGGTGTTCCCTGGTAGTGGGCTTCGTCGATGAGGCGCGCGGCCGCCGGGTCGTAGGCGACCCGCACGAGCTCGCACAGCTCCTGCGCGTTCAGCGGAGCGCAGGCCCCGGCGCCGGTGGATTCCAAGCGTTCGGTCAGTCCGGGAAGGCGGGAGGCCAGATCCCGAGAGATCTCCTCGGCCGTCCGGCGCTTCCCGCCGGCGCGGGCCGCAGCGCTGAACGTCAGCGCGACCCAGGCACGGATCGTGGCCGACCCCTGCGGATACGTCTCGAGGGCCTCCCGGAGCATAGCCTTGGCGATCGCCGGGGCGTCCTCGTGGATGTTCGACTCTACTTCCCGGCGCAGACGCGCCCCCGAATCGGGAGCGGTCTCGACCGTGACGGAAGCAGCCACCACGGCCGGCTCGTTGGACAGAGACGCCAGCCAACCGCCCCAGTTGGCCACCCAGGCATCGATCTGCTCCGGATCGACCAGGGACGCACCGTCCGGCTGGGTGCCGAAAACCACCGTGTAGTGCGCCGTGGAGGGAAGGTGCACCAGTGCGAACGGGCGGCCGTAGGAGTCCGCGAACTCGTACAGCTTTGACCCAGCCGAGATCCCCGGCAGCTGGTACTCGCCCCATGGTGTCAGCCCCAGCGGCCCGGAACGGTAGATATTCGCCTTTCGGCGCCGGGCCGCGCGAAACGCCAGCCGCGCAAAGGCGCGCTCCCCCACAGACTTGTTGTGCTTGTCAGTCACCGAAACCACGGCCAGCACCAGCCCGAGGACGAACAGAGCGACAAGGCCGGCGAGCCAGCCGCCGACGAAGAGACAGATCACCGTGACAATGAGACCGACGAACAGCCCGGCCGTGGCAAGGCCGCCCAAGGTGCCGATGCCCGCCTTGCGCGGCCGTCTCCAATTGCCGTAGGTCGGTTCCCGGTACGTCTTCTCGACAGCCGCCATGTCAGGCACCCCCCGTTGCTTCTTCGCCAATGGTCTTTACCGCCCCCGCAGCAGCCTGGCCGGCCTCGACGCCCTTCTGCGCGGCGGCCAGACCGACCCCAATCGGGCCCGCTCCAGCGGCAGCAGCTCCTCCGCCGGCAGCCGCACTTCCTCCTGCCGACGACGCGGCCGGGGCGGTCTGTGCCCCGGATGCAGCGGGAGCGGCCGCCGTTCCATGGCCGCCGGTCTTGCCAGCCATGCCTGGGTCCCCGGCTGTGCCCTGGCCTGCGGTGCCCGAGGGCCCTTCTGACTCGGAGGACTGATTGGATGAACTGGTGGTCGTGCTTGCCGATCCGCCCCCGCCCCGACCTGCGCTGCCCAGACTGACCGCGCCGGATGCGAGGCCGGCGACGGCTCCGACAGCCAGCGCTCCACTGCCGCCCGCGACGGCGCCGACCATCGGGGTCACAAACCGCATCAGGGCTGGCATGGCGAACAGGGCCACGACCATCAGCGCTAAGCCCGTGACCGTCGTCAACAGAGCCGAGCCGAAGTCCTTGCCGTCGCCTACATTGCCGAAAACTTTGGTGCCGGTGAGCCGGAACGCCGTCGCGTAGACGATGGCGGCGGCAGGCTTGTAGAGGATGAAGGCGATCAGCCAGGAAGTGCACTTCTGGAACCAGCCTTTACCGGCCTCGGTATTGGTGAAGGCCGCGGCCGTGGGGAAGATCCCGGTCAGGATGACGAGCATGCCGCCTCGGACGATCATGAGCACGATCTGGATGACCGAAGCGAGAATCGCGATCAGCCCCAGAAGGATGATCATGACTGCCCCCACTGGGCTGCTCTGCGAGAGCACCAGCATGGCGCTGATGTTGTCGTTGAACGATGTGCCGTTCGTCGAACTCTCGATGATCCAGACCGAGAACTTGTCGGCAGCAACGGTCAGTAGTCCGACTGCTGCTACGCCGGCTCCCGAGACCACCACGAGCGTTGCCAGCGAACGTGCCAGATCGCGCAGCGGAGCACCCCTGCGCTCGATGATCATCTTGCCCGCCCCCACTAGGACGGAGAGCACCGCCAGTGAAGCAGTCCAGAAGTAGAGGCTGTTCTGCAAGAACAGCACCGGCTCACTCGCTGTGCTCCCGCCCGGTACGGCAGTCAGATCCGGGGTCCCCACATTCACCCAGAATGTGCCCAACGTTTTTACGGTCTGGCCAACGGCGTCGGCGATGGCATCTGCCATGTTCTTGATTGAATCGCTGGCAACGTCCTGGAGAGCCTCGCCGGCATGGCAGCTGAGGCTGAGGGATTCCCAACCCTCGCAGGCCATCAGGCGCCCGACCAGGGGACGAAGCGGGACAAGTCCGAGATCTGTCCTCCGCCTGTGGTGCCGGTGGCGGGGACAATTACCTTCCAATCGCCACCGTGCCATTCCAGGGGTACTGGGACGGAGACAAGGGCGCCGTTGGCACCTCTGGCCGCGATGACAATCACGGCTCTGTCATTGCTGTAGGAGCGGATCTGGAACCCTGCGATCTGTGCTGTGGGCCCGGCCGACTGGGTGGGTTCCGGCTGATCGAGGAGCGCATCACGTTCGGGGCTCGGGACGGCAAGATGCTCGTACACGAGTCGGGCCTTCCCGGCAGCCGAAAGGACTGTCACGTTGGCCGCCGCATAGAGGGCACCGGTGGGTGAATGCGCAAAGCATGAACGGAGGCCGTTGGGCTCCATTTTTCCTGGGCCGAACTGCTTGGGCGAGGTCGGAGCGGCAATCTTTCCGACGAGCTCCCACTGGGTATCCGCTGGCGTCGTGGCCGGTTTGGCCGGGTCGCCGGGCGGGAGGCCGCACACGCTTCCGGCCGGAGCCGCGTTGGCTTGGCTGCTGCCAGGGGCAGTGGCCTCGGCGCTGCTGGGTCCTGGAGACGCGGCACCGCCTCCTTTGGGAAGCAGAGCCAGAATGATGCCCAGCGCGACGATGAGCGCCACGACTACGGCCGAGATGATGAACTTAGGCTTCGTCAGCGGATTCTGTTCTTCGTTCACTGTCGGTTCGGTCATGGCTCGATTCCCCTTAGACCAGGGCGCCTACGACTCCGCCGGCCGAGGCTGCGAGGATGCAGCCGCCGAGGACCCACGCGAGTCGGCCCGCGTGCTCGCCGCCCTCACCCCTGCGGTTGTTGATCATCATGGTTCCGGCGGTGATCAGGATGCCCGCGACGGCGAGTCCGAAGACGATCCAGGCGATCCACTTGAGGATCGTCAGCAGGCCCTCTGATCCGGGAGGAGCCGTGCCGGTGCCCGGGTTCGGGATCTCGGTGATGATGAAGCTGGACCATTCCATGGTCGTGGACAACAGCATTGGGTTTCCTCTTTCTAGTCGGCCGGGCGACCGGCGGGGGCGGTTGCTGCAATGCGCACGTGCTCGAGCACGATTCGTGCTTCCTTGGGGAGTTCTTGTGGGCGCACGTCGGACCCGAAGCGCCAGGCTTCGATCCACGGAAAGAGCCACAGGTGCGGCACTCCCCCGCCGACGATTCGGGCGAAGTCGCGGATTTCTTTTGGAAGCCGCCCAGGAGCGTCGGCGACGACGACAAGGCCAGCGACCCGGACTTCTGGGACAGTGCCCGAGGCCCATTCGGCAGCCGCTCGTTGGGCGGCATGCAGGCCAGTCATATTTGACCGGGCTACGAGGACGACCTTGGACCCAGAGTGAGTCAACGGCCAATGATGCCCTGCTGCCCTGGTCCGGCTGTCCAGTTGCGCGAGCGAAGATTCGCCGGCGCCTCCGTGGACACCAAGCCACCAGTAGTCCGGCAGGAGTCCGGACACGCTCCGTCGCGGGAGCCGATCAACGTGGTCTGGCTGCGGAACGCTGAGCTGGGGCCGGGTAGGCCCCGTGGAAACCAAGGCCACTGGCTCTTCGGGAGCAGGCGGAAGTTCCTCTGCGGTCTCCGTTCCCACAGCAACCCAACGGTTTCTAGAGATTGACATTCGCATCCCCCCAGTAATGTCCGCGAAGATCGTAGCCGTACCGTCCGACATGAGAGGCCGCTGATGCCCACCCTAGTCCTCATTAGTAACAACCAATCACCTCTAGTACACAACAGTACCAATTTCTGGGCTAGGATGACTACGTGCGATGGGACGGATTAGTGGACCCGAAGTACCTCGATGCCCTGTTCGAGAAGTATCCGGAGCGGCTTGCGCCCCAGGATCTCGAAGAGATCTTCGGACTGTCCCGAAACACGGTCTACCGATGGCTTCAGTCCGGGGTGCTCCCTGCCTATCAAGTCGAGAAGACATGGTTGATCTCTCGAGATCAAGTCAAGGACTGGGTGTGGGCGAATCGTAACGAGCTCCGGGCGGGCCGAACCCCGGACCGGGAGGACGACGAACAGGCCTAGATAGCTCACATGTCAGGGGGGTACATGCAGGCTCAGAAAAGCGGGCCGCTGCTTGTCGCCGGGGCCGTTCTCGCGCCGACGATCCTAGTGTTGTCCATCATCCTGCTCGGCGGCGGGTCCGAGCAGGCCGCCGCCAACGTCTGCTCACCCAGCGGCGGCAGCGTCAGCGTCGACGAGGCCAGCCTGCCTAAGGTCCCCATCGCCGGCTATGAGGGCGAGCAGCTGAGGAACGCCGCCTTGGTCATCAACGCCGGCAAGGCCCTGGGCCTCTCTGCCCGGGGCCAGACCATCGGCGTCATGACCGCCATGGGGGAATCGGGCCTGCGCGTCCTGAACCACGGCGACGGCCCAGGCCCCGATTCCCGCGGCCTGTTCCAGCAGCGGGACAACGGCGCATGGGGCAGCTATACCGACCGCATGGACCCCACGGTCTCCGCCACGAACTTCTTCACGGCCCTGCAGAGGATAGGCGGCTGGGAACAGCTGGAGCCCACTATGGCCGCGCACAGGGTTCAGCGCAACGCCGACCCGTTCCACTACCAGGCCTACTGGCCAGCGGCCGTCGAGGTCGTGGCCGCCCTGGGCGACGTCGAGGCCACCAGCGACGGCGACAATGGGTGCGGGATCCGGGGCGAATCCGGCAAGGGCGACGACCTGCCCTGGCGCACCGCCCCGATCTTCTCCCCCGGGCTGCCCGAGAGCGCCTATACGAGCCCCTTGGGGATGTTCAATCGCGAGTGCGTCGACTTCGCCCTCTGGCGCGTCAATCAGCAGCTGGGCAGCACCAGCGCCCCCTACAAGGTGCTCAACAGCACCTTTCGGCCTGACGGGGCTCTGCTCGGGTCGGCGCTGACCTGGAAGGACGGCTGGGACGCCAAAGGCTGGCCCACGGGCAAGACCCCTAGGGTCGGCGCTGTCGTCTGGTACTCCCCCGGCACCGGGGGCGCCGACGGCACCTACGGCCACGTCGCCGTCGTCAAGGCCGTCAACGGCGACGGCAGCTATCTCGAAGAGGGCTACAACGGCAATCCCGCTCCTGATGACCACACCTACTACACGCGCACCGTCCGGAACGGCACCCCCAGTGCCTTCCTGTACCTGCCTGGCAGCAAGTGACTGGAGGAACTATGAAACGGGCCCTGACCGTCCTCGCGGCGGCGCTCCTGTGCACTGGCTGCGGTGCCGCGTCGTCAAACACAGCGACTGCGGAGCCGTCCACCGCGACAACCGTTGCTCCGGCAACGTTGAGCGCCGGTGGCCAGTCCCAAGCCCCGGGCGGTACTGTGCCGGCCACTCTGGGCATTGGTTGGGACGAGCCAAGCAAGGCGGCCGCGGTCGATACCGCGACGAAGGCCATGATGCTCTATGCAAGGCCGATGGTGACCGACAGGGTCTGGATCCAGGATCTCGGCCAGCTCCTGACCGCCCAGGCCACGGCCGATTACCAGTACGTTGACCCGGCCAACATCCCCGCCAGCCGCGTCATCGGACCCGGCCGACTCGAGATCGACCCGGACAACGGCTTCGGCTGCCATGTCGTGATCCCAACTGACGTCGGCGACTACGACGTGCAGCTGCTTCGCAGCGCAGCCGACCAGCACTGGCAGGTCAACCGCTTCACACCCCCGAATGGCACCAAGTAAGGACGGACGATGGAAACCCAAGCACTCGACTTTCCCAAGATCGACGCCGTTCTGCGCGCCAACGGAACCGGCGAAGTCACCATCAACGGCACCTCGCACCCGATCCAGGCCGACGACGAGGCGGCCGTGCTCCGAGCGGCGCTGCGCCTGATCACGGACACGGCCGCCCAGCTCGGCCGGCCGGTGAGGGTCAGGACCATCGATCCGGACGGGCCGGGTCTCATCGTCGTCTCCCCGGATGGGAGCGTCACCGAATCCGCCCCTGCCAGACCCAGACCCCTGCGGCCGAAAGACTCGACCCCGTCCACGGCCCCCGCCGAGGACGCGACATCAGCCTCAGCCTCTCCGCCCGCTGCTCTGGATGCCGCGATCCCTGCCCGCGATAGCGCTCCCGCCACCCGGGAGACCACGCACGGAGCTGCCCCGCGTCGCAGCCTCAAGGAGACCTCGTTCCTTGTCAGCACGCCCGTCCTGGAACCCGCGACCCGCGGCTGGCGCGGTGCCCTGACTCGGCTGGGCCTGCGCATGGAGCCGTCCGCCGACGAACTGGCAGAGCGCGAGGACATCCGCACAGTGAGCCAGCACTGGCCCGGCCCCCGCACCGTGGCGGTCGTGAACCGCAAGGGCGGGGCGAACAAGACGCCCACAGTCGTCATGCTCAGCGCGATCTTGGCCCGCTACAGCGGCGCGGCCACAGTCGCCTGGGACAACAACGAGTCTCAGGGGACTCTGGGCTGGCGCACCGAGAAGGGCAGCCACGATAACAGCGTCCTGGACCTCATCGACTCCTCGCAGACCCTGCTCTCCCCCAGCACTAAGGCGGCCGAGATCGCCCGCTTCGTCCATCACCAGACCGCAGACAAGTTCGACGTCCTGCGCTCTGACGAGAACGACGAGGGCGACCACGAAGTGACCGCCGAGGAAGTGGACATCGCCCATCAGGTGCTCACCCGCTACTACAGGCTCATAGTCATGGACTCGGGCAACACGTCCCGCGCCGCCAACTGGCGGCGCATGATCGACTACACCAACCAGCTCGTTGTCCCCGTGACTGCCATCGAGGACCGCGCCGAGGCTGCCCGCCTCACCCTCCAGACGCTGGAATCGCGCGGCGGCCATGACGCCGAGCTGGCACAAAACGCCGTTGTGATCGTCTCGGAGTCTACGGACGCCAAGCGCAGCATGAGCGGCGACGCCCTCAAACGCGCCAAGGACGAAGCCCGCCGCATCGCCGACGGCTTCACGCCCTACGTGCGCGCCGTCGTCCGGATCCCCTACGACCCCGCACTGGTCAACGGCCCCATCCGCTACGACGCCCTCCAGCCAGCCACCCAACGCGCCTGGCTGGCCGCGGCGGCCGCCGTCGCCCGAGGATTCTGACCATGGGCCTCACAGCGACACGCCGAAGGAAGCGCGGTTCCGGTACCGCCCTACCCGGCTGGGCAAGGATGGCTGGTATGAGCCAGAACGTGCCCTACGCGACTCCGAAACTCGACGGCAACCGCGTCGCGCTGCGCGGTCGCGTCCTTCCCGAACAGCACGCTCGAGCCCACGCCAAGGCCGACGAGGCCGGACTCTCTCTGAGTGAGTATCTGGGCGCGCTCATCGACCGCGACTGCGGCGTCCCCAACAAGCTGGACAACCACGACCAGGAGGAACTGCCTATCCCCAGGGCCTCTTAAATGACTGAGGGCCCGCACTAGACGGGCCCTCGAAAGTCTCCCGTCACCGCTGTTGCTTGCCGGCGCCCCGGTGACGGATCCGAAACCAACCCAGTGGGTTGGTCCCTTTGCTGCACCCTTCAAGGAAAGGCTCAACACGATCATGGTAGCCGAGGCTGCCCATCTGGCAATCACATTGACCACGGTCCCGGGCGTGTCCCGGCAGGACCCTGTGGCGAGATCTGCCCCGTCCGAGGGGCCCCGGCAGGCGTGGTCCCTGGCTCCGCTGATCGCAGGCCAGCCTGTCTACCGCATCGGGCGATGGGTCGGCGGCCGCTTCCAGTACCCGCGGCCCGCGTCGCCACCGAAGATTACAGCGGCGCTGCCGAAGGCCCCTGCCGCTGTCATGATCCATGGAGTCGACGGGTCGGTGGCGACCCTGTGCTTGGACCTTGATACCTCGAAGGCCGCACGGAGCGTCGTCGACCAAGACGCTGTGCGACTTGGCGCCCTGCTGACCGAGTGCCGGCTGCGGTACGTCGAGGATGTCTCTCCCAGCGGTGGCCGGCACCTCTACGTGCCCCTGGCAGAACGGATGCCAGGGGCTGAGGCGAGGGAACTCGTCGAGGCCCTAGCCCTCATCGCCCCGAGCCTTGACCCGGGACCGCACCGGAACCCGGTGGACGGGTGCATCCGCGTCCCCGGCTCGGCGCACCGGCTGGGAGGTCACCAGCATCTGCTGACTTCCCTGAACGAGGCATATGACGTGCTGCGGCGTCGCAACCCCTCCCCTGCGGTGGCCGCACTCCACAGCCGTTTGGCCCCAGAGCTGCGCCGAAACCGCGCCCAGGCCACCCTGCGGGCCAACCTCGTTGCAGCCCAAGCGGCGAGCACCGGGCTGGGTCCGCTGGGGGGAAGTGACTCGCCCCTGCGCATCGCAGCCCGCACCGGCCTGTACGACCGGACGCGCTACGCGAGCGCCTCCGAGGCGCGCATGGCCGTACTTACTCACCTGGCCGCCTGCGGATGGACCCTCGCACAGGTCAGAGCCGAGCTCGCCGGCCAGTTCCCCGGTCTGACAGCCCTCTATGGGCCAGCGGAAAGACTCACCCGCCTCCTGCCCGCCGAGTGGGCCAAGGCCACCGCCTGGACCCAGAAGAACCCAGAGAAGACGAATACCCGTAAAAGCGACACAAGCCCCCCACAACCCACAGGGGGGAAGCCCAGCCCGGCGACAATCCACCAGCTCGTCAACGATCTAGAGAACGTCCTCTACGCAGTCCTGGACCAGCGATTGCGAACTCTAGGAAGGGAAGGCCTGAGCCTGCGGCTGCTGCTGCGCGCCTTGCTGGGGTACATGCGTACCAAAGAGACCAATGTCCTCGACGTCGGCTGCCGAACCCTCGCAGTCGCCCTCGGACGGCACCACGCCACTATCGCCAGGCTCCTCCCCCGCCTAACGACTGTCTCGGACGGGATCGTCGCCAAGATCGCCGACGCGCATCACAAGGCCGCCGACGTCTACCTCATCGACCTGCCCGAGAAGTACCGCGAGCTCGCCCGACAGCTCTCCTGGCGCAAAGGCAAGATCCACGGAATCCGACCGGTCTTCCGGGCCCTCGGAGACCCCGCAGCCCTGGTCTACGAGGCGATCGAGCGCGCACGTGTGGCCCCCACGACGGCCGAGATCGTCCAAGCCGCCGGCATCAGCCGTACCGCGGCCGAGGCAGCTCTCTGCGAGATGGAGACACTTGGCATGACCCACCGCAGCGGCCGCCACTGGCACATCACCCATACAGCCAACCTCGGCCAGCTCGCCCAACGCCTCGGCGTAGCCTCCGACGTCGCCGCCCAGATCAGTCGCCACCGCCGCGAACGCGCAGCGTGGCATGCGTACCTCGACCGGCACATCCTCCCCCAAAGCCTCGCCGAGCACGAGATCTATGATCCCGAGCCCGATGAATACTGGCTCCCTCCAGAGGAAGACCCCCCTGAGAGGCTGTGGGCCGCCTAGACCGGCCGGCTGCGATCGATGAGGTCTCACGCACTGGCACCAAGAAATGGCGACTTGCTGTGAATTGCCGTTATTGCTGTCGTTGACAGTAATAACAGCAATGCCAGTAGGGCGTTCTTTGCCTTCTTGTCCGCATTGACTACGCCGATCCCCATGGATCTCACCTTGGACATCAATGCCTTCAAAGACAGTAAAGCAGGCAATGAACACCGCAGAGGCCGCCACTGGCCCACCCATACAGCCAACCTCGGCCAGCTCGCCCAACGCCTCGGCGTGACTGCTGACGGCCGCCCAGAACGGTCGCTGCCGCCGGTGAACGCGCGCGCAGCCATGCACCTCGACCGGTACAGCCTTCCCCCCCAGACGAGATCCACGATTCCGAGCCCGATGAATACTGGCTCCCTTCAGAGGAGGACCCCCTGGGAGGCTGCGGGGCCGCCTAGATCGGAACGGCCGCAATGTCGCTGAAGTCTGTCGCACCCGGCCTCAAGCAATGGCGACTTGCTGTGAATTACTGTCATTGCTGGGGTTGACGGCAATAACAGTAATGCCAGGAGCGCATGTCTGTACGTATTGGCTAGCGCCGCCGCTCATCGATCTGATGGCCCCCGGGCTCCGGGCCGGGGCCTCCTTCGGCGGCAAGGCCGGTGACTCGGAGGGCATTGGAGCACCTTGGACCGCAATGCCTTCAAAGACAGTAATGCAAGCAATGAAGGCGACACGGTCAATGCCTCCAATGGTTCGCCCTAGGGTCCGGATAGGCTGACAGCAAAGACCGCAATGACGCCAACAGTCCCAATGGGGGCATTGACAGTAAAGAAGGCATTGC